>JAGWRH010000365.1 GCA_028876695.1 Acidobacteriota bacterium
GTTCGTGAGCGACGGCTACATCAACTCGCGCGTGGCGAAATACGACAAGGATGGAAACTGGGTGAAATCGTGGGGCACGCCAGGCAGCGGACCGGGGCAATTCAACACGCCCCATAGCATCGCCGTGGACGCGCGGGGGGAAGTCTATGTAGCGGACCGGGGCAACCGCCGGATTCAAGTTTTCGATGGCGACGGGAATTTTTTGAGGCAGATTACGATTGATGTGCCGGCGCCGGAAGCGCGGACGCTGATCGGGCCGAAACCGACGTCAATTACGGGAACGATGGGTGCGGGTTCGCCGTGGGCGATCTGCATCACGCCGGGAACGCATCAGGTGCTTTACAGCGCAGATGCCTATCCGGGCCGGATTTACAAGCTGACGCTCGACGGGAAAGTTTTGGGAATGCTGGGGGAGTCTGGGAAGCGATTGAAGCAGTTCGGATGGGTCCACGAGATTGCGTGCCCGTCGGAAAACACGCTGTACGTGGCGGAGTTGCTGAACTGGCGGGTGCAGAAGCTGATCCTGCAACCCGCCAAGTAAGATGAGAGTCCGCTGACCGGATTGGCGATCAGCCTGGCCGATTGTCGCGAGACGGCGCGGCGGCGGCGAAGTTCTGATGTGTCGCGATCAATTCTAACCTATTAGACACAGAGGACTTGCGGCGGGCGTTCTCCTGAGGCGTCATCTGATAATCTAAGGGTACTAGAACTCGCTCTACGCCTTTCAGGAGACGTCAATGAGCCGGAAGAGTGCGATTGGATGGCTTTGCGTGTGGATTGGCGCGGCGGCGCTGACGCCGAGTGCGGTGCGGGCGCAAGCGGCGGATGCGTCGGTCCAGCCGCAGGCTTCGGCGCGATCGAGCGCGGATCAATCCAGCCCGCTCTATAGCGTAACAGTCGAGGCGCGAAGCACGAAGGCTATCAATTATCGGCACGCCAAGGGATCAACGACGGTCGGGTTCAAGGGCACGGTGCTCGCGCCGTTCACGAAAGGCGAAGCGAAGGTTGAGACCAAGCGCGGAGTGGTAAGCATCGAGGCAAAATTCGAGAAGCTGTTGCCGGCGACGCAGTATGGAGGGCAGTTTCTGACGTACGTGCTGTGGGCGGTTACGCCGGAGGGGCGCGCTTCGAACCTGGGCGAGTTGGAAATGCAGGGGTCGAAGGCGAAGGTGGATGGCGCGACGGAATTTCAGGCGTTCGCGATGATTGTGTCGGCGGAGCCGTACTTTGCCGTGTCGCAGCCGAGCGACGTGGTGGTGATGACCAACGAGGTGCGGCCGGACACGATCGGGAACGTCGAGCAGGTGGACGCGAAACTCGATCTGCTGCAGCATGCGGACTACGGCGCGGTGACGACGGGATCCGAGCAGCGGCTCGATCCGCGGATTCCGCTGAGCGTGTACGAGGCGCGAAACGCCGTGGCGATTGCGGAGTCCGCTGGAGCGCCGAAGTACGCGGCGGGCAGCTACGCGAAGGCGATGCAACTGCTGCAGGCAGCCGAGGCCGCGCAGAAGCATAAGGCGGACAAGAAGAGCGTCGATATGGAAGCGCGCGAGGCGGTGCAGACGGCCGAGGACGCGCGGTCAATCACACAGAAGCGCATCGATGACGAGCGCGCCGATGCCGCGCGCAGGGCCGCGGAAGCTCGCGAGCAGGCGGCGAAAGAGCAGGCCGAAGCGGCCGAAAAGGCAAAGCTGGAAGCGCAGCTGGAAGCGGAGAAAGCGGCGCGGGAGAAGGCGGATGCGGAAGCGGCTCAGGCGCAGGCGCTCGCACAGCAGCAGGCGGCGCAGAAGGTCGCCGAGCTAGCCGCCGAGCAGAAGGCACAGGCCGAGGCGGAAGCCGCGGCGGCGCAGGCGAAAGTGCTGGCTGAACAGCAGGCCGCGGCGAACGCGGCGCAATTGGCGGCGCAGCAGAAGGCCGAAGCAGAAGCGGAAGCAGAAAGGGCCAAGGAATCGCTGGCGCAATCGGAGCGGGAAAAAACCGAACTGCGCGCGCAATTGTTGAAGCAGCTGAGCATGGTGCTGCAGACGCAGGACTCGGCGCGCGGGCTGATCGTCAACATGTCGGACGTGCTGTTCGATACCGGGAGTTACACGCTGCGGGCGGGCGCGCGCGAGAAGCTGGCGAAAATATCGGGCATTCTGGTGGCGTATCCGGGCCTGAAAGTGCAGGTGGAAGGCTATACGGATAGCACGGGGACAATGGAATTCAACCAGCAGCTTTCGGAACAGCGCGCAGGGATGGTTCGGGACTATTTGATCGATCAGATGGTTCCGGCGAGTTCGGTGACGGCGCGGGGGTTCGGAGAATCGCAGCCGATCGCGACAAACTACACGGCGGAAGGGCGACAGCAGAACCGGCGGGTCCAGCTGGTGGTGACCGGCGACGCCATCGGAGACAGCGTCGATAATCCGCCACCCATGGCGAACAATCCGTAGAATCAACGGGGCCAGTGCAGGCCCATCGATTGGCCGAGGGGTCGCGATGGTTCGGGACGCTAGCGCGGCCTTGAGCCGATTCGCTTCTCCGGTACGGCACACTTCTCGATTTTATTTTCCGAGATATGCTGGACAAATTTTGCGCGGGTGTGTTTAGAATGATCGTTTGGATACGGATGCTCAATCGCAAATATTCGCAGTCTAGCCGAGTGGGACCCGCGCACTGCAAGGGAAGGCAGCCTGCCGGTTTTCCATCCCATCGCGCGAGCGCTGTGGGGCCTGGGCGAAATAAGAGAGACAACCGGCAATGATCGTTGGCGTTCCCAAGGAAAGCTTTCCGGGCGAACGGCGCGTGGCGCTGGTGCCTATGGTCGTCCCGAACCTGGCAAAAGCCGGGATGGAAGTAATTGTCGAGAGAGGCGCGGGCATCAAGGCCGGTTATCCCGATACGGCGTACACGGATAAGGGCGCCAAAATGGCGCCGGACCGGGCGACGGTATTTGGGACCGCGGAAGTTGTGGTACAGGTGTTGTCATATGGGTCGAACGAGCGAGTCGGCCGGGCCGATCTGCCGTTGATACGGCGCGATCAGGCGCTGATTGGGTTTATGCGGCCGATGGGGTCGGTGCATATTCTGCAGGAGATCGCGAGCACGGGGGCGACGTCGTTTTCCGTGGAATTGATGCCGCGGACGACGCGGGCGCAGAGCATGGACGCGTTGTCGTCGATGGCCACGATTTGCGGATACAAGGCCGTGCTGACAGCCGCCGACATCCTACCGAAGCTGTTTCCGATGATGACCACGGCGGCAGGGACGATTACGCCGGCGCGCGTGCTGATCATCGGAGCGGGAGTGGCGGGCTTGCAGGCGATTGCGACCGCCCGGCGGCTGGGCGCGGTCGTTTCGGCATACGACCTGCGTCCGGCGGTGAAAGAACAAGTACAGAGCCTCGGAGGCAGGTTTGTGGAGCTGCCGATCGAGGCCGCTGGGGCGCAGGACGCGCGCGGATATGCGACGGCGCAGGATGAGAGTTTTTATGCGCGGCAGCGGGAGTTGATGAAGCAGGTGGTGGGGCAGAGCGACGTGGTGATCACGACAGCGGTGGTGCCGGGGAAGAAAGCGCCGGTACTGGTGACGGCGGAGATGGTGCGCGGGATGGCGCCGGGATCGGTGATCGTCGATTTGGCCGCGGAGCGGGGCGGCAACTGCGAGCTGACGTTTCCGGAAAAAACGGTGGTCGAGCACGGCGTTACGATCGTGGGCGAAATCAACATGGCCAGCCGCGTGCCGTATCACGCAAGCCAGATGTACGCGCGCAACGTGAGCGCGTTTCTGCTGCATATCGTGAAGCAAGGCCGATTGAACCTCGACCTGGGAGACGAAATCACGCGCGAAACATTGATGACGCGCGGCGGAGAAATCGTGCAGAGCCGGGTTCGAGAGTTTTTCTCGCTGCCGGCGCTGGCGTTGCAGACATCTCCTTCATAGGACGGGAAGGACAACAGAGTGCCGCCAGATTTTTTATCCAACGTGTATGTGTTCATTCTCGCGGGCTTCCTCGCGTTTGAGATCGTGAAGCGGGTTTCGCCGCTGCTGCACACGCCGCTGATGTCGCTGACGAACGCGCTCGATGCGATCGTGGTGGTCGCGGCGATCATCATCGCCGGCCGGCACGAATCGAGATTATCGGTGGTGCTGGGCCTGATCGCAGTGGCCGCTTCGTTCAGCAACATGGTCGGCGGATTCTTCATCACCGACCGCACCCTGCGCATGTTCAAGACGGGAAAAGCCAAGCAACAATGAGCGCCATCGAGATCGCGCAAATTTTGGACGCGACGTATCTCGTCGCGATCGTCCTGTTCATCCTGGCGATCAAGTGGATGAGCTCGCCATCGAGCGCGCGCCGCGGCGTGCTGGTGGCCGAAATCGGCGGGGCGCTGGCGGTGGCCGCCACTTTGTGCGACCCGCAAGTGATCCAATACAAATGGATCGTTGTGGCGCTGATTGTCGGCGCGGCCGTGGGGATTCCGCTGGGCATGGTGAAAATGACCGCGGTGCCGCAGCGGACGGCGATGGCGCTGACGTTCGGTTCGCTTTCGGCGACGATGATCGGAATCGCGGAGTATTACGTCGGATACCCGCACGTGACGCGGTTCGGCATGGGCGAAATCAGCCTGGAAGTGATCATCGGTTCGTTGACGTTCACGGGTAGCCTGATCGCGGCGGGAAAGCTGCAGGAAATACTGCCGCTGCGGCCGATGGTTTATAAGGGGCAGAATTTCGTCAGCCTTTCGGTGCTCGGCGCGGCGGTGGTGCTGGCCATCGCGATGGTGGTGAATCCGAACCTCGCGCTCCTGTTCCCGGTGATGATCGCGGTGTCGCTTTTCTTCGGCGTTCTGCTGGTGACGCCGATCGGCGGCGCGGATATGCCGACGGTGATCTCGTTGCTGAACTCGTACGCCGGCATCGCGGCGGCGATGCTGGGTTTCGTGCTGGACAGCAAGGTGCTCGTGATTGCCGGCGCGCTGGATGGCTCGTCGGGCTTTATCCTTTCGGTAATCATGTGCAAGGCGATGAACCGGTCGTTTACCAATGTGATGTTCGGCGCGTTCGGGCAAGTACAGGCGAAGACGATAACCGAAGAGGAGCCGCGGACGGTGCGCAGCGCGAGTCCCGAAGAGGCAGCCGAGATTCTTGCCGCCGCGAACAGAGTGGTGATCGTCCCGGGATACGGCATGGCGGTGGCCCAAGCGCAACACAAAGTGCGCGAATTGTTCGATATTTTGACGCGCAAAGGCGTGGACGTGGCGTTCGGGATTCATCCGGTGGCGGGCCGGATGCCGGGGCATATGAACGTGCTGTTGGCGGAAGCGGATATTCCGTATGACCGGCTGCTGGAGATGGAAGATGTGAACTCGGATCTTCCGCAGACCGATGTCGCGTTGATTATCGGCGCGAACGACGTGACCAATCCGGGCGCGCGCACGGACACCAATAGCCCCATTTACGGAATGCCGATTCTGGATGTGGACAAGGCCCGTACGGTGATGGTGATCAAGCGCAGCATGAGTCCGGGATTCGCGGGTATCGATAATCCGCTTTATTACATGGACAAGACGCTGATGCTTTTCGGAGACGCGAAGGCGTTTGTCGGCGACCTCGTTCGCGAACTTTCGGCGGTGCAGGGCACGCCGCAGGAAGCTTCGGGGAGCCGCGTAGCCGGCGATTAGAATCGGCGGCGGTTCTCGCGTTCCATCCACGTTGTTGCAAAATCTTTCCATAAGCGAAGGCGCGGCAGCGCTCTCGGCGCCGGCGTAAGCTCGGAGGCTGTGCGCGCGAACGGCTGGAGCCAAGGAGCGATGTTCGCTGTTGATATGGGCGGCCGCGAATGGCATCTTCGATGGCGATGCCAGCCAATACGGATAAAACGGGACGGGCCTTCCTGCGCACGATTACCGTTCGCACCTCGCGGCGGACGGAATTGAAGAATGTGACGGCGGAGATCGAAAGCGCCGTGCGTGAGTCGGGGTGCGCGAGCGGAACATGCCTGCTATACGTGCCGCATACGACGGCTGGAGTGCTGATCAACGAAGGCGATGACCCGGCGGTGGCGCGCGACATCGAGGCGGCGTTTGACCACCTCGTGCCGCCGCAGGCGGGGTACAGACATGTTGAAGGCAACGCCGATTCGCACATTAAGACGGCGCTGGCGGCGTCGTCCGCGTCGATTTGGATCGAAGACGGGCGCCTGACGCTGGGCCGGTGGCAGGCAGTCTTCTTCGCGGAATTCGATGGGCCGCGCACCCGCGAGCTGCGCGTGAAAATCTTGGACGAAGAGCGGTCTTGATGGCGTTCAAGTCCGGATTCGTGGCAATCGTTGGACGGCCTAACGCCGGAAAATCCACACTGGTGAATATGCTGGCGGGACGCAAGGTGGCGATCGTATCGCCGCGCCCGCAGACCACGCGCAACCGCATTCAAGCCATACTGAACCGCGAAGAGGCACAGATCATCCTGATCGACACGCCGGGGCTGCATAAAGCGGACAACATTCTGAGCCGCCAAATGATGGGCGAGACGGAACAGGCGCTGGAAGGCGTGGACATCGTTGCGCTGATCGTGGACGTGACCGCGGCGTTTGGCGGCGGGGACCGCTATTCCGCGCGATGGCTGCGGCGATTTCGCGGCCCTGTGTATCTGCTGCTGAATAAAGTCGATCGCGTGAGCAAGCCGGCGCTGCTGCCGCTGATCGACCGCTGGCGGAAGGAATTCGAGTTCGCCGAAATCTTCCCAATTTCCGCGCACACGGGTGAGGGATGCGCGGACCTGCTGAAAAGCTGGATCGCCAAGCTGCCGGAAGCGCCGCCGCATTTTCCGGAGGACCAGTTCACCGATCAGCCCGAGCGGTTTTTGGCGGCGGAACTGATTCGCGAACAAGCGCTGCACGCCACGCGCGAGGAAGTGCCGCACGCGATCGCCGTGTTCATCGACCGATTCGAGGAGCGGCGCGAATCGATCAAAATCATGGCGACGATTTACGTGGAGCGCGAGGGACAGAAGGGAATTCTGATCGGCAAGCGAGGCGAGGCCATTAAGCGAATCGGGACGCTGGCGCGGAAGGAGATCGAGTCGGTTCTGGGCATGCGCGTGTTCCTGGAATTGATGGTGAAGGTGCGGCCCAATTGGCGGCGGAACCGCGCAATCGTGCGTCAATTGGACTGGCACAGGCAGTTGGAACAGATGAGCAAAAGCGATCTGCCGGACGAGGAAGAATTGGCGGAGTAACGCGAAGCGGAGCGGGAGGGCTAGCGGAATCGCGCGTTTCCGCGCATAACCGGCGCGGAATTGAAATGAGTTAAGAAGCGGCTTTGGAAGGCGCGATCTTTAGCGCGCGCATTTTGCGATAGAGATGGCTGCGCTCGAGGCCTAACGCCGCGGCGGTATTCGTCATGTTCCAGCGGTTTTCTTGCAATTTGCGCAGCACGAATTCGCGCTCGTAAGCTTCGCGGTCGCCCGGTCCATTATAGTGATCGAAGGGCCACAGCGATGCGAAATGCAGAAGCGGGAATTTGATGATCGGCAGATCTTCTCGGACGTCTGAGCGAAGA
>JAGWRH010000366.1 GCA_028876695.1 Acidobacteriota bacterium
CATCCCGCCGCCGGCGAGTGCGGTCACTTTCAGGAACGAGCGGCGATCGATAAATACTTTTTCCAAGGTCGGCATCAGAGTCTCCTATTCCTAGACCGTGCTGTCTGAACCGGCGTTCATTCCGGCGGCTCGGTGAATGGCTTCGCGGATTCGGTGATAGCATCCGCAGCGGCATAGGTTTCCATGCATGGCGGCGTCGATATCCGCGTCCGATGGCTTGGGATTCTTCTTCAGCAGCGCCGACGCGGACATCATCTGTCCCGCCTGGCAATAGCCGCACTGCGGCACGTCCCCTTCGATCCACGCGACCTGCACCGGATGCGTGCCATCGGGCGAAAGACCCTCGATCGTGGTGATCTCTTTGTTATGCGCCGCCGAAACCGGCGTCAGGCACGATCGCACCGCCTGATCTCCCAGGTGCACCGTGCAGCAGCCGCATTGGCCAATGCCGCATCCGAATTTCGTGCCGTGCAGATTCAGGACATCGCGTATCACCCACAAAAGCGGCATGTCCCCCGGAACGTCCACCGTTTCGTGACGCCCGTTTATCACCAATTTGTAGGGCATGATCTACTCCAGAAGTGCGAGGATTGGCCGACGGGCGAAACGGTAGCACCGCCATTTACTGCTTGTCAATCGGATGTGTGGACCGTCGAGCACGCCGTGTGCTCGCAAACCAACGGTTGCAAAAGTGATAGATGTGCCATGCGTCACATTGAACAGATCGTGCCAACGCCGGACCGCCAGCCCATATCCACGTCATCTATTCTTGCAGCTGACGCATGGCACGCTCTGCGATAGATTTTCTCCGAGTTCTTTGAATTGCGGGAGGATGCGATGGCTGAAGGAACAATTGCGGCGGTGTATCTTCGCGACATCGTGCGAACCTATCACAACTACAAAGCGCTGGGCGAAAAGGCAATCGCTCAAGTCCAGTGCGATGAAGATTTGCATCTGCAGCTCGACACGGACTCCTATAGCATCGCCGTCATCGTCAAACACCTGACCGGTAATTTGCGCTCGCGGCTTCGCGATTTCCTTACTGCTGATGGCGAGAAACCGGATCGCCGGCGCGACGCGGAATTCGAAATGCCCGAGCGCGTCACGCGAGCGGAGCTGTTGCGTTGGTGGGATGAGGCGTGGGCGATTACACTCAGTACCCTGGACTCCCTGAAACCCGAGGACCTCGATAGGACAGTTCGAATACGCGGCGAGGAATTCCTCGCCATCGAAGCGCTGAACCGCAACGCCACGCACACTGCCTATCACGTTGGCCAAATTGTGTACTTAGCGCGGCACTTCGCCTCGCCCAATTGGAAGAGTCTCAGCATTCCCAAGGGCAAGTCAGCCGAGTACGCTAAAGGCGATTTCAAGACGAAAGGGATTGCGCGTACCAATCCGTGACGTGTTTTTCACGACCTAGCGTCGGCGCGGCGCGGTGGGTCAGTTTGAATTCTCTCGCTCGTGACTCATGCGGTCAAAATTCAAACTGTCCCCGGAAATTCACCCACCGTCTGATCTATCTAGTCCGCCATCTGCGCCTGCAAGTATTCGCCCGGAAGCGCAGCCAGGCTACCACTCCGCGCGGGGTTTGACTTTCTCGTCTTTGCCGCCGGTGCCTGCACTCGTGAGGCGTGCGACGCGGCAACTTCCGCGGGCAAGGGCATCCGCTCCACGCGAATTCCCAGCGTGCGCTCTAGTTGCGCCAGATCGCCGCGCTCTTCGCGCGCATACAGCACGGACGCGACTCCGCGCTCGCCCGCTCGCCCCGTCCGGCCCACGCGGTGAATGAAATTCTCCGCCAGTTCCGGCAGGTCGTAGTTGATCACGTGCGCCACCTGTTCCACGTGGATGCCGCGCGCCGCCACGTCCGTGGCCACCAGGATGCGATAGCGCCCGCGCTTGAATCCTTCAAGCGCCGCGATGCGCTGCGATTGCGACCGGTCTCCGTGAATCACCGCCGCGTCGAGGCCATATCGCGCCAGATTCCACGACAGCCGTTCCGCGCCGCGCTTCGTTCGCGCGAACACCAGGCACCGCCCGGTTTCCTGCGCCAGCAAACGCCGCAAAATTTCCTGCTTGTCGCCTGCGGGCGCTTCGAACGCTTGCATGCGCACGTTTTCCGAAGGCTTTAGCGTCGAGCCCAGCGCGATTCGCGCCGGGTGCCGCATGTAATCGTGAACCAGATGCGCCACGGAAGCCTCGAGCGTCGCCGAAAAGCACATCGTTTGCCGCTGCTTCGGCAGCACGGAAGCGATTCGCCGGATCGACGGGAGGAATCCCATGTCGAGCATGCGGTCGGCCTCGTCGAGCACGAGCACGCGAACCGCGCTCAAATCGATCAGCCGGCGGTCGAGAAAATCCTCCAGCCGGCCCGGCGTGGCGATCACCAGGCGCGCCCCGTGGCGCAACGCCTCGAGTTGGCGGCCTTCGGAAAGTCCGCCCACCACCACCGCCGCGCGCGGCAGTTGCCGAGGACGCAGCAGTTCGTATTGCTCCGCCACCTGGATAGCCAGTTCGCGCGTCGGGCCGAGTACCAGCGCGCTGATCCCGCGCGCCTGTCCCTTGAGCAGCGTTTCGATGATCGGCGCCAGGTAGGCGAGCGTCTTGCCCGTTCCTGTCTGCGCCGTCGCCAGCACGTCTTTGCCCTCAAGCGCCTGCGGAATCGCCGCCGCCTGCACCGGCGTGGGTTGGACGAACCCTGCGGCCGCTATACGGTCCAGTAAAGAGGTTGAAATTGGAAGTTCTGAAAAGCTTTGCATTGAGTCTGATTTACTTTCTTGTCGGGCTGGTCGTTCGCGTACACTCGCACATTTGTGTCGAGCCGCCGAAACGCACACTGCCGCGTTCAATTTGAATTTACGCTGAACACATCGGAGAGAACTGAAGGGCGGGTAATCTCAGATCGGGAACTGCACCGGAGGAACCGCACTACACAACCGCGTATCAACGCAAGTGGAGTATACCACACTTCTCCGGCGTTTGTTGTTTTTCGCATGCGTTTTCAATCGAGGGGTGCTATTTCGTTACCCCCCCATCTCAGCGAGTGGCTCGGCGCCCGGGCTCTTTCGTTGTGGACTGCAAATGAGGTATAAAAACAGCCCGCGCAAGTAGCCGCGAATCGCGTGGCATCTCGAGGCTTTCGGCGCGCGTCAGTAGCGGAGCTAAAATGGCGGATATCGAAGTTCCCGTTTTCATCGTCGGTGGCAGCCTGGTGGGAATGTCCACGGCCCTGTTCCTGGGGCATCACGGCATTCGCAGTCTGGCCGTTGAAAATCACCGCGGCACCGCCATCCATCCGCGCGCTGCCATGATCACCCAGCGCACTATGGAAGTTTTGCGCGAAGTGGGCGTCGAGCAGATCGTGATGGAGAAATCCGAAGAACAGTTTGTTCAGGACGGCGCCATCATGGCGCTCGAAAGCCTGGCCGGCAAGGAAATCGCGTCGTTCATTCCCAATCTCAACGAAGGCGTGCGCGACGTCAGCCCCAGCCTGCGCCTGTTCATCACCCAAAATTTGCTCGAGCCGCTTCTCCAGCGCCGCGCCCATGAGCTGGGAGCCGAGCTGCGCTTTTCCACCGAAATGGTTTCCTTCGAAGAAGACCGCGATGGCGTTTCCGCGGTCATCCGCCATCGCGATACCGGCGAAACCCATACCGTGCGTGCGAAATATATGGTCGCCGCGGACGGCAGCCGTAGCAAAGTGCGCGACCGGCTTGGCATCCGAATGCTCGGCCACGGAGTTTTTTCGAAAAGCATCACCATCTATTTTCGTGGCGATATCGGGCCGCTTCTGCGCGGGCGCAGCTTGAGCGTCATGTACGTGGTCAATCCCGTGCTCAATGGTTTCTTCCGCGCCGAAAAGCCATTCACCTCCGGCTTCCTCGCGGTGCATTGGCTCGGCGACCCCAATAATCCCGTGACCGACGTATCGAAGGACCTCACCGAAGAGAAATGCTACGAGCTCCTTCGCGCCGCGTTGGGCACGGATACCGTGCCCGTCACAGTCGATAGCGTGATGCACTGGGACGCTCAGGCCGATACCGCCGAACGCTTCCGGCAAGGCCGCATCTTCCTCGCCGGCGATGCCGCGCACGTAATGCCGCCGCATGGGGGCTTTGGCGGCAACACCGGCATTCAGGATGCGCACAACCTCGCGTGGAAACTGGCCTATGTGCTGAAAGGGCTCGCGGGATCCGAACTTCTATCCACCTACGATCGGGAGCGGCGCTCGGCCGCCGGCTTCACCGTCGAGCAGGCTTTTTCGCGCTACGTCAATCGGGCCGCGCCCTATCTGCGCTCCGAGAATATGCAGCCGCTCGAAAACGACCTGAACATCGAGTGCGGCTACATCTATCATTCCGCGGCCGTGATTCCCGACTCTGCAAATGAAACGCGCGTGCACATGAATCCGCGCGAATCGAAAGCCATGCCCGGCACGCGCGCTCCGCATCTCTACTTGGAAAAAGACGGCGCGCGGATTTCCGCTCTCGATCTTTTCGGCGGCAATTTTGTGCTGATCACCGGCCCCGAAGCAAACGCCTGGACCGAATGCGCCTCCGCCGCGGCGAAACAATTGCGCGTGCCTCTCGACGTTCACGCCGTGGGCAAAGCAGGACTGCTCGATCCCGGCGGCGACTTCCTGGCCGCGTACGGAATTTCGCCCGCGGGCGCCGTGCTGGTGCGGCCGGACGGCTTCGTCGCCTGGCGCGCAAAAACGGCCGAGGGCGCTTCGACCGGCCGATTCGCGGGCGTGCTGGATTCTGTTTTATGCCGCGGCGCGCAAGCCGAAACGGTTGCCTCAAACGCGAATTAGCGCCGCGGGTCAGTCTGAATTTTGTTGAGGGTGCCGCGAGCAGTTAAAATTCAGACTGCCAGTGCCCAATGAGCGTCAACGCGCCCGGTGCCGCCTTCCGCGGCGGGCTTGACATTCCGCGCATCCAATCGCATTTTGGAACGCTATGACGTTGCTACCCACATCGCTGGTTGGTTCCTATCCGCAGCCCGATTGGCTGATCGATCGCGAAAAGCTCAGCCATCAGATGCCGCCGCGCGTCCGCGCCGCGTCGCTCTGGCGCGTCGCGCCGCAATGGATCGATCAGGCGCAGGACGACGCCACGCTTCTCGCCATTCGTGCCCAGGAACGCGCCGGGCTCGACATTCTGACCGACGGTGAAATGCGCCGCGAAAGTTATTCCAACCGCTTCGCCACCGCTCTCGAAGGCGTCGATCTCGAAAATCCCGGCACCGTCACCAGCCGCAGCGGCCATTCGATCACCGTTCCGCGCGTGACCGGCAAAATTCGCCGCAAATATCCCGTGCAGGTTTGCGACATGCGGTTTCTGCGCGCCAATACCGATCGCAAAACCAAAATCACCGTGCCGGGCCCCTTCACCATGTCGCAGCAGGCGCAAAACGATTTTTACCCGGCCGTCGAGGAAATGGCGCTCGATTACGCCGCCGCCGTGAACGCCGAAATCAAGGATCTTTTCGCCGCCGGCGCGGACGTCGTTCAGATTGACGAGCCGTGGATGGAAGCGCGACCCGACGAAGCGCAGCGCTACGGGCTCGCCGCCCTCGCACGCGCCGTCGATGGCGTAACCGGTACGATGGCTTTGCACATCTGCTTCGGCTACGCCGCGCTCGTTCCCGGCCGCCCGGCGCGATATTCGTTCCTCGAGAAATTAGCCGACGCGCCCGTGCAGCAGATTTCCATCGAAACGGCGCAAAGCAAGCTCGATTGTTCCGTGCTCGCCAACCTGCCGACGAAAACAATTATTCTTGGCGTGATCGACCTCTCGACCAATGAAGTGGAATCGGCGGAAACCGTGGCGGCTCGCATCCGTCGCGCGCTGCCGTTTGTGAGCCCCGAGCGCCTGGTGATCGCCACCGATTGTGGAATGAAGTACCTGCCCGCCGAGTCCGCCTTCGGGAAAATGCAGGCGATGGTCGCCGGGGCGAGAATCATCCGCGCGGAAGCGCAGGCCCGCGCGCGCCAGCACGCCTGAATCCCGCCGTAGCGCTCCCCGGCGCGGCTCCGGGACTGGTCGGCGCGCAGACTCGGGCCAACTCTATCGCAGCCGCGACGGTGGCCGAGGGGAAATCGTACAGAGCGGCGCAATCGCGCCATTTTTGCGCGTTTTTGGGCGCTAAACGGGCTTGGGAGCGCCAATTTCCGCGCGAAATTGGCATACCGATGTGCGAATTTACGCGATTCGATTCGCTAATTCGATGCGATTTTTCCCCCGCGTTTTAGTGCGCCTTCTGCAGAATCTGCGACGGGTCGACTCCGACGCGCCCGGACATCGCCGCGCTTTTCGCCGCCGCCGCGAGCTTGAAATCGTAATGAATCGCCGGCCGGCCGGGAAGCGGCGAATTCGGATCCTTTGGGTTGACGGAAATCACCAGCGAATCGCTCACTCCGAAAACAGTGTCTGAGTCGATGTGGTCATCGCCCGCCACGTAGAGCGCCGTCACCAGCTCGCGATAACCCGGCGCGCTAATGATGAAATGAATGTGCGCCGGACGATATCCGTGCCGCCTTTGCGCGCGGATCATGTCGCCCACCGGGCCGTCCATCGGAATCATATAGCCCGTCGGACAAATTCCGCGGAAATAGTAGCGGCCTTCGGAATCGGCATGAAAGCATCCGCGAAGATCCATGACCGAGGGATCGTGCTTCTGCAAATCGTAGTTTCCCGTTTCGTCGGGCTCCCACACCTGGACCAGCGCGTTGGGCACGCCCTCGCCGGCGGCATTCGTCACGCGACCGTAAAACACAACCTGAGGTCCCTCGCTCTCGGAGATGATCGTCTCGCCGAGCTTTTTCATCGGCGCATCCTGCCGGTAAAACGGCCCGAGCAGGCTGGATTTGGTGGCCGCGTCGGAGGCCCGCCGGTCGTGGAGCGCGTTTACCAGGGAACTCAGACCAAGCGTATCGGAGAGCAGCACGAATTCCTGGCGGTGCGGCGTGCACTGCTGCCCCACGGCCGTCAGGAAACGGATGGCGCCCAGCCACTCGTCCGCCGTCAAATCCACTTCGCGCGCGAACGCGTGCAGGTGGCGCACGAGCGCGGTCATGACTTCGTTGAACCGCGGGTCCGGAGTTCCGGACATCTGATCGATCACCGCATCGGTGATCGTGTTTTCGTTGATCTTTCGTACCATGGAGGCCTCCACAGTGGCTGGATCGGGGACGGATCGCCGGGCCAGCGCCTTGACGCGGCCATGATAATCCTGTTGCGAAAAGATTTCCCGATATTTGCAGAGTGGAGAAGGCGAGGCGCCGCAACGTGCCGAAGCGAACTCGACCGCGTGGTTAATACGGCGGAAGCGCTTACGTGAGGCGTGTGTGAAATGGTAGACCTTGTGAATGTGAGTTGGAACCAGGTGGTGACGTGGCTCAATCAGGTCAATCTGCTTCGTAAGTCCGGCGTATCTGTCAGTGCTTAGATCGCAATCGGTTGAAAAGCTTAGGGGATGGCTGCTCGCCGATACTACCCACGTTGCATCGAACACGTTGTTCTAAACGATTCTAAGACTCTAGAAA
>JAGWRH010000367.1 GCA_028876695.1 Acidobacteriota bacterium
GGGCGGAGCCGCCGCACTGGCGAATCTGTGCGGCAAAATCGCGTAGCCGGCGCGAAAAACGGGAGATGTCGGTTGAGAGTCCGAGTCTGTTTCCACGACAAATGCTTCGACGGCGCCTCGTCCGCGGCCATTTTTTCGCGGTTTTACCGCGAGCGCATCGATCCGAACGCCGAATTTTTGTACACGGGGATGACGCACAAGGCTTCGCAGCCGTTTGAAGACGGGACGTTTGATGGCGACGAAAACGCCATCGTGGATTTCAAGTATTCCAGCTCCCCGCAGCTTACGTGGTGGTTCGATCATCACCAGAGCGCGTTTTTGAAGCCGGAAGACGCCGAGCACTTTCGCAAAGACCGTTCCGGAAAGAAGTTCTACGATCCTTCATATAAATCGTGCACGAAGTTTCTGGCTACCATCGCCTCGCAAAAATTCGGCTTCAATGCCGCGCCGCTCGCGGAACTGATCCACTGGGGCGACATCATCGATGGAGCGCAGTTCGCGTCGCCCGAAGCAGCGATCGGGCTGGTCGAACCCGCCACGCGCATCGCGCTGGTGATCGAGGCGGCGCCCGATCCGAACATGGTGCCCTGCCTCATTCCGGATTTGGCGACGCGTCCGCTGGCGGAGGTTGAGCGGCTGCCCATCGTGCAGAAATATCTGCCGGAGCTTCTGGAGCGGCATCGGCGCTCAATTGACATTATGCGCGAGCGGGCGGATTCGCGCGACGGAGTAATCTATTTCGATGTAACGGATTTGGATATGGAAGGTTACAACAAATTCGTCCCGTACTATCTGTACCCGGACGCGATGTACTCGGTGGGATTGAGCGCCTCGCCCGCGCGGGTGAAAGTTTCGGTGGGGACGAATCCATGGAAAGAGCCGCCCAAGGACGTGAACCTTGCGTCGCTGTGCGAAAAGCACGGCGGTGGAGGGCACGCGCGCGTGGCAGCCATCTCGCTCGGTCCCGGCGATCTGGTGCGCGCGCGGCAAGTGGCCAAAGAGATCGCGGCTACTCTGCGCCGCTGAAGCGGCGCGGTCTGCGGGCAGCTCGCGCACTGCCTCATGCTAAAATAACCAGTCTTCTGGGCCGCTAGCTCAATGGTAGAGCAGCTGACTCTTAA
This sequence comes from Acidobacteriota bacterium, assembly GCA_028876695.1. Lineage (GTDB taxonomy): Bacteria > Acidobacteriota > Terriglobia > Acidiferrales > UBA7541 > Palsa-295. Next base: position 1,122 of record JAGWRH010000367.1, read on the forward strand.
TCAGCGGGTTCCAGGTTCGAGTCCTGGGCGGCTCACCAACTCTCCTGCTGTGTTGCGTGTTCTCAAGTGATCGACTCTCGACGCGCCTTTTCGACTCAAGCAATGGCTGCTCCTGCCACTCCTGCTTGAACGAATCGGCGCCGGCTGACGGGGGTAATCCCTTCCGGCAAACCACGTCATCCTTTTTGCATGGCCTTTCTCCTGATGCTTCGCTTCGCAAGTGGCGGGTTCACTGATCACGTTCCCTGTCGAAAAGAAGCACGGGAACTTCTCACATCTTCATGCCGGGCATTTTCATCGGTTTCGCGGGCGCAGGGACAGGAGCGCTACCAGACGGAAAGAAGACCGACTTGGCCGCTGGAGGAAGATTGTCCATGTGCGAAAGGAACGTAACGAGCTGCCAGATCTCCCGTTCCTTCAGCACAACTTTCCAGCCGGGCATGCCCGTCCAGCGCACACCATGCA
>JAGWRH010000368.1 GCA_028876695.1 Acidobacteriota bacterium
CGAATGTCGTCTCCGGCCGCATCGTTGCGCATCGGGACGGTTACGGCTTCGTGGTCGCCGACGCCCCGATTCCAGGCATCGACGGCGACCTCTTCATCGGTCGGGACGGCTTGGAAGATGCGATGCATGGCGACCGCGTCCTCGCGCGCATCGTTCGTCGCCGCGCGGACGGCCGCGCCGAGGGCCGCGTCGTCCGCATCGTGGAACGAGAAAATCCCTCCGTCGTCGGTCTGTTTCGCTACGGGTCGCATGGCAATGCCGTTCTGCCGTACGACACGCGCATCCCGTACGAAATTTCGATCCCGCCCGGGGCGGAACTGACACCGGAACTGCGGCAAAAGCTGGGCGTCTCACCGGCGCACCAGCCCGCTTCGATGTCTCGCATGCGTCTGCCCGAGCTGGAGGGCGCCGTCGTCAACGTGGAAATCACTCGATTCCCGAAAAGCGGTCTCGCGCCAGCAGGACGCGTGGTCGAAATCCTCGGCCGCCCCGGGGATATCGGCGTGGACGTGGAAATCATGATCCGCAAGCATCATTTGCCGCACGTCTTTCCGCCCGAGGTTCTCGCCGAAGCCCGCGGCACGCCTCAGCAGGTCGATGCCGCCGCGCTTGCAGGCCGCCGCGATTTTCGCGAGCTTCCCATCGTCACCATCGACGGCGAGACCGCCCGCGATTTCGACGACGCCGTCTATGTGCGGAATCTGGACAACGGCCATTTTGAGCTGCAGGTCCACATCGCGGATGTAGCGCATTACGTCCGCCGCGGTTCGCCTCTCGATCGAGAAGCGCGGCTTCGCGGCACGTCGGTTTACTTTCCCAATCGCTCGGTGCCCATGCTGCCCGAGGAACTGTCGAACGGCATTTGTTCGCTGAATCCGCATGTCGATCGGCTGGTCATGAGCGTTCTCATGGAAATCGACCGCAGCGGCAAAACCGTTCGCGCGGAGTTCGCCTCCGGCGTCATCCGCTCCGCCGAGCGCATGACGTACACCAACGTCAACAAAGTCCTCGAAGGCGACCGCGAAATGTCCGCGCGCTATGCGCCGCTCGCCGACGATTTTCGCCGCATGAAAGAACTGGCTCTCATTCTCAATCGCCGCCGGCAATCGCGCGGCTCCATCGATTTCGATCTGCCTGAACCGGTAATTGAATTCGATGAGTACGGCGCGATGACCTCGATATTGCGCAGCGAACGCAACATTGCGCACCGCATCATCGAGGAATTCATGCTCGCGGCCAATGAAGCGGTGGCCGAATTTCTGGATCGCGTCGGCGTCGCGTCGCTCTATCGCGTCCACGAAAAACCCGATCCTAAGAAGGTTCTGGAATTCGAGGAACTCGCGCAAGCCTTTGGCTACTCGCTGGGCGTCGAGGATCTCGCCGAGCGGCGCATCGCCGTGCGCCATGGAGAGGTTCGCCCGGCGGCCCGGTCGCATGGCCGCTCGGCTGGCCATTCCCGCGGCCGCATGCGTGCGATGACCGTGACTCTTCCCGCGGCCCAGGAAGTCGATATCCGGCCGCAGCACTATCAGCGCCTAACCGAAAAGATCGCCGGCAAGCCGGAAGAGCGCATTCTCTCGTACCTGATGCTCCGCTCTCTGAAGCAGGCGCGCTATGCCGCTGAACTTCTCGGCCACTTCGCTCTCGGCGTCCGCGAATACACGCACTTCACCTCGCCGATTCGCCGCTATCCGGACTTGATCGTCCATCGCGTGCTCAAATGGACGCTCGAACATGCCGCTTCTCTTCCCGCTCGAGACGTTTCGACTGGCGCGGCTGAATCGACTCATGCGCATAAACAGCATGCGGGAGCGCGTCAAACGGCTCCGCTTCCGATCGTCGGCCCTTACCGTCGTGTGGAACTCGACGAAGTGGCCGCGGAAAGCTCCGAAGACGAGCGCCGCGCCGATGCTGCCGAACGAGAGCTGATCGAATGGAAGACCGCTCAGTTCATGGAAAGCCATCTCGGCGAGGAATACGACGCGCTGATTGTCTCCGTGCTGAAATTCGGCTTCTTCGTTGAACTCACGGAGATTTTCGTGGAAGGCCTGGTGCCGATCGATCGTCTCGAGGAATCCACCGGCATGCGCTGTACTTATCGCGAACGCGATCATGCCATCGTCGCTGAGCCTTATCGCGCGTCGCGCGGCGACGCCCGCCGCATCTTCCGCCTGGGCGACCGCATTCGCGTCCGTGCCGAACGCATCGACCCGCTTCGCCGCCGCGTCGAATTCGCCATCATCTAGCCGGAAACTCCCCTCAGCCATTCTCGCGGCAACAAGGGGCGTGGCCCTGTGTACTCCAGCAATGCGACGCATACGACGCGACCCGTGTGTATACATTATAGGTAAACTGAATTGCGTTTACCTATAATGTATCGTGTGTTAGCATGGCCGCTATTTTTAAGGCTTTCTCGTGGCTGAGGCGACTCGCTACCTCTCCTTGGTAGGCAAGCGTGTGGAAGCCTACTATCGAGCCGGAGACGTGCACATGTCCGCCGTCGGAACCCTGGTAGCGGACGACGGGAAGGCCATATCTATAGAGGAACGCTTCTCGCAAGCCGGCAGAAACAAGACTCTGCGTGTTGAAATTCCCTACGATTACGTAATCCAAGTCACCGAAACCAACGGCGATCCTCCGGCCGATTCGAGCGCTCCGAAGTGAAGCGGCCGTAACTGAGCCTCCGCAATCTCTCATGCGATCGAACAAAAGGCTCCCCGCAAACAGCTTGCGTGCGTCCCGTCGCGGACGCGTATAGTGAAATGGAATTTCTTCCGCGGAGGAATGGATGAAGCCGAATGTAGGACTGATCGGTCTGGGCCTGATGGGCAAGCCCATGGGTCACAACTGGCTTCGCGCCGGATTCCCGCTAACCGTCTGGAATCGCACGAAATCTCGCGCGGACGATCTTGTCCGCGCCGGCGCCCGGCTTGCGGCAACGCCGCGCGAAGTGGCGGTCCAATCGGAGGTCGTCGTCACGATCGTGAGCGACCCGGCCGCCGTCGAGGAAGTCGTCTTTGGTCTTGCCGGCAAACCTGGTTCCGGCGTGCTTTCGGGCCTGCACTCCGGCGGCACGTTAATCGACTCGAGCACCGTTTCGCCCGAGCTCGCCCGTCGCATCGCCGCGGCGTGCGCCGAGCGCGGCATCGACTTCCTCGATGCGCCGGTTACCGGCGGCACCTGGGGCACGGAAAAGGGCGAACTCGTCTTTATGGTCGGGGGCAAGCCCGAAGTGCTCGAGCGCGTAAAACCCGTGCTCGGAGCGGTCGGAAAGCGTTTCTTTCTTCTCGGGCCGAACGGCGCGGGACAAACCGTCAAGCTCGGAATGAACCTCTTGCTCGCGCTGGAAGTCGATGCGCTCGTCGAGTCGCTCGCTCTCGTCACTGCGGCGGGCGTTTCCGCCGAACGCATGATCGAAGTGATGCAATCGAGCATGGGCCGCTCTCCGCTGCTCGACGTAAAAGCTCCGCTCATCCTGAAAAACGATTTTCCCGCCAGCTTTCCGCTGCGCCTGATGCACAAAGATGTGCGCTTGGCTCTGGAATTGGCGGAAAAATGCGGCATCGTGCTCCCCGCAGGTGCCGCCGCGTACACCACCCTGGCGGCCGTGAAGGAATCTTCGTCCGACGATCCGGACTTCTCCGCCATTGCCCGTTTTTGGCGCAGAACCAAATCGGCGTAGAGTCGCCTCGAAGGCTGTCTCGCCGGAAATCCGCGAGAAGCTCGGCAGCTTTGGGTCGGCAATTTCGAACGTCGGCGTGCGTCCGATTAGTGTCCCGGCGAAAAGTACACCATCGGCAGATCGCGCACGGTGCGCAAGCCCGCGGGAGCGGCAAGAATCGCGGGAATCGCGTTGACGGCAATTGCGGCCGTTGCCGAATCGCCGTGAGTTCCACCAGGAATTACCAACGAAAGCGGCGGTTCGCCCCTCAGCTCGACAGTATCCGCCGGCTGCTTCGCGCCGACGTACATCTGCAGCTCCAAATAAACTTTTTCCTCGCCTCGATAACTTCCCCGCGCGATCTGATGCACTCCCGCCACCTGCCCCCGCGCTATCTCGAGAAACGGCGTCTTGACCGGCTCCGTGGCGATCACCGGCTCGATCTTTTCGGTGATGTCATCGAGATCGAACCCGAGACCATCGGCTACCATGGCGGCCGATTCCGGCAATCCGTGGTGCTTGATGATGCCCGCGGACGCTTGTTCGCGGAATTGCTCCGGAGTCATTCCCGCGCCGATTTTCTTCTGCAGCGGCAGCCGCCGCTTGGAAGCATCGACAACGCGCACCGCCTTGGCGTGATCCACGCGCTGCGCGGCGGCAGAGAGCACGAGCACCAGCTTATCCATCACGAATCCCGGGTTTACTCCCGTTCCCACCAGCGCCACTCCTTCGGCTTTCGCCGCCGTATCCAGGCGCTCCGAAATCTCCGGATATTTTCGAAAAGGATAGGAAAGCTCTTCGCAGGTCGAAACCACGCACGTGCCGGCGGAAATGCAAGCCATTAGCTCATTTTCCACCTTCGCCAGATCCGAGGAAGTCGTATGCACCACCGCGTCGACGCGACCGTCGAGCACTCCGGGGTGCCGAGCCGATACGGCGATGCCCCACGGCGCATCGCGCGCGCCCACCAACTCCCCCAGGTCTCGCCCGGCCTTCGCCGGGTCTCGGTCGATCGCGCCGACGATCTCGATGGATGGCTTTTCGCGCATCAGCCGTACGATGGCCGCTCCGATCGGTCCGATTCCATACTGCACCACGCGAATCTTCTTTTTCACGCCGCCTCCGCGGAAGCCGTCAGCCTGTAGAATGTACTAAATTAAGGCCTTAGAGGGGAAACTGCAATGACTTTTGGACCATCGCTGCAACGACGGAGGTGGACAACAAACCAGGATCGCGAAGATTCGTGGAAGCAATAAATTGTCCAGGAAGGGCGCCGTTATGTTCGCGCGCGCGTGGCTCGGATGTATTCGCGAAGCGAGACCACATTTGGCCCATAGGATCCAACGCGGCCCGCATCCACCGGCAAGCCCAGGATCTCTGCCTGTTCGATGCTCAGACCGGCATCGTCGAGTTCCGCGAGGCTATAGCCTTCCGTGGGCGTCACGCGGTTGCGCGCCGATCGATCCACTGGACGCGGCGGCCGCCGCATGTGCCACCGCTTCGCCACGATGTCGAAGAACTCGTCCCAGTCTCTGCGGTTCCACATGTTCTCCTCCCGCGTGATCCACATCGAAGCCGGTTCTAGCCATTGGATGCAGCTATTCTGAATTCGGTAGCGTAAGATTGCCGGCCGCGCTTCCTGTTAGGCCGTCCGCTCCGGTTTACAGGTGACGCAGAATATAACCCGCCAAGCTGTGCAAAGTCGCGCGCAAACGAAAATTGTATCCATTCCGTTATTCCATCTTGCGAACCGCCGCCGGCACCCTGGGCGGGCTGCGGCGTACCGCTTCATGTGACCCTGCCGCAGCCCCGGGCGAAAGCTTCCCCGCACGCCTGCTGCTATAATTTGCGGAGCGTCGAAAGGGCGTGCCAAGCCCGGCGCTGGCTGACGCCGGCACATCTGAACGTTTCATCTTGGGAGATCATGAGCGCGCCAGTCATCGTTGTCCATTACCACGAGCTCTGGCTGAAGGGCCGCAATCGGCGATTCTTTCTTGGCAAACTGTTCTCGGCTCTTCGCCAGGCGCTCGCCGGTATTCCCGTGGAACGCATCGAGCAGCCGGGCGACCGGCTGCTGATCCGGCTTGGGCCGGGCGCGTCACTCGAGCAGGCTCTCAATCGCGTCCAGCACGTGTTCGGAATTGCTTACTACGCCGTCGCGCGGCTGGTTGAGCGCGACCTGCAGGCGCTCTGTAACGCGGCGTGGAGGGAAATCGAGCCGCTGCAATTTGCGACGTTTGCCGTACGCGCGCGGCGTAGCGATAAGACGTTCCCGCATTCGTCCATGCAGATCGAATCGGCAGTGGGCCGATTTCTGCTGGACAAGCTGCGAAGCGAAAGCCGCGAAGCCCGCGTCCAACTCCGCGAACCCGAACTGACGTGCTACGTCGAAGTCACGCCCGGTCCGCTGCTGGTTTACGCGCGAAAAATTCCCGGGCTCGGAGGACTGCCGCCGAACACCGCCGGACGCATCACTTGCCTGCTCTCCGGCGGATACGATTCCGCCGTCGCCGCGTATCGGCTGATTAAGCGCGGCGCGCATCTCAGCTTTGTGCATTTCTACGGCACGGGAGCGCGCCCGGGCGAATCCTCGCTGCACGTGGCCAGCGGACTGGCCCGCGTGCTGACTCGTTATCAATTCAGCGCCAAGCTCTACCGCGTCCCGTTCGAGGAAATCCAACGTGAAATCGTGCGGTACGCGCCGGAAGGATTGCGCGTGCTGTTATATCGCCGGATGATGTTGCGCATCGCCGAGCTTTTCGCGCGGCGCGACCGCGCTCTGGCGCTCGCCACCGGCGACAGCCTCGGCCAGGTGGCGTCGCAGACATTGAGGAACTTGGCCGCCGTGGATGCCGCCGCTACGATGCCCGTATTTCGTCCGCTGATCGGCTCGGATAAGCTCGAAATTTTGGAAATCGCCCGCAGGATCGGCACGTACGAGATTTCCTCGGAGCCGTTCCACGACTGCTGCCCTGTGTTCTTGCCCCGCGCGCCTGAACTATCGGCAAACCCCGAAGAATTGGAGAAAGCGGAAGCGGCGCTGGATCGGAAGGCGTTGATCGCGCAAGGCCTGCGCGGAGCAACCCTGGAAAAATTCGCGTACGCCGATGGACGCGTCCAATCGCACGAGCCTCGTCCCGTGGTGCACGAGGGTCGGCACACCCCTGCCACGCACGCTTCAGGCAACTAGAGAATTGAGGAATTGCCGGAACTACCGGTCGCGGTCGCGCCCGTAGCCGCCGCGTCCGCCGCCACCGCGGCCTCCACGCCCGCCTCCGCCGCCACCGCCGTATCCGCCTCGGCCTCCGCCGCCGCCACCGCCTTCACGCTGTGGACGCGCTTCATTTACAACTAGCGCCCGGCCCAGGAAGTCCCTGCCGTTCAACGCCGCGATGGCTTTCTCAGCTTCCGCATCGTCGCGGATTTCGGCGAATCCGAAGCCGCGCGGCTGGCCCGTAAAACGGTCGCGGAGCAGCGTCAATGAATCCGGCTGCACCCCGGCCTCTGCAAACAGCCCTGCAATATCCTCCTCAGTAGCCTTGAACGGGAGGTTTCCCACGTACAATCGCTTCACGATAAATCTCCTTGTGCCCCTGTCGCACACCAGGCACCACAGCGAGGGCTGAAGAGGCAGGATCGGGGCCGGGGGCAGTCAGCGGCAGGCCGGCTACTCGCGGCTGAAGCGAGCTCGCTCCAGCAACTCAACGTCCATCTTGAGCTAACTTGACACCACAGTCAACCGGGGCGGCCCCTGAGCCGGCTCCCCTTAAATCGCCGGCTGTGGACACGGATGCGATAGCCGCGTTGCAAGCGCGCTAGGTGCGGTAGCTGGCGTTGATGTGAACGTACTCCTGCGTGAAATCGCAGGTCCACATGGTTGCGGAGCCGCGGCCGGAGCCGAGATCAATTCGGACCTTCACGAATTTCTCCAGCATTTTTCCATGCGCCGCCGCTTCATCGAACGTCATTTCCCGGCCGCCGCGGCAGACCGCCACGCCGCCAATCGAAATGTTCGCGCGTCCAGGATCAAACGTCACGCCCGAGCGGCCTGCCGCCGCCAGGATGCGGCCCCAATTCGGATCGGCGCCGGCAAACGCCGTTTTCACCAACGGTGAGTTGGCGATCGTGCGTGCCACGCGATCGGCCGCCGAATCGGATGGAGCGCCGCGCACTTCGATCTCAATCACGCGCCGCGCACCCTCTCCGTCAGCGACGATCGCAAGCGCCAAGTCGCGGCAGACGCGTTCCAGAGCCTCTGCAAACATATTGTAATCCGCGCCGCTCGCACTCTTGATCTTGGCTGCTCCAGCTTGCCCATTGGCGAAGAGCGCGACCGTATCGTTCGTCGAGGTGTCCCCGTCGACGGTAATCGCATTGTACGTTGTGCGCGCGGCGGAGCGCAGCGCCGCCTGCAGCGCCGGAGCTGCTAGGGACGCGTCCGTGGCGATGAATGAAAGCA
>JAGWRH010000369.1 GCA_028876695.1 Acidobacteriota bacterium
GAGGGCGCAATCCGAGACGGGCGCGAGGCGATGCAGCAGTGCGAAGCCAAGAGCTGCGACGCCCGGCACAGCGGCTTAGGCAAGAAGCCGGCGCGAGGCGCGAGAAGGCACAGAGCAAGGACGACGAGATGGGTGTCACGAGCACAACACGGTAGCGACGCAAGAGATGTGCCTTGCTCATGACTGTCGTGTAGGTGTTGTCGCGCAGCTCATTACCCCGCTGAACTGCACTTGAGCGTGCAGCGATCGTGACACGCTGAAAGCGAAACGGCGATCGGGAAGCACGAGCGTCACGAATGAGGAGGCCAGGACCGCGCCATAGGAATCCGTCGCAGGCGTGCGGTGATCGGAGGAACAGGCTTCGCAGCATTCCGTGCGAACGATAGCCCGGAAGATGTGCAACCGAGCGCAACAGCGCGCGCCCCAGCCACAGCAGCGCGGCGCACTTCGCGCGTTCGTCAACGTCGTCACGGGAACTACTCGGGCATTTACAAGGGTTGAAAACACCCGCTTACTTACGATTGGATCGCCGCGCAAGACTCGGCAATTGGGCGTTGTCGCACTTCCGCGCCGGCGCTGGGAATTTCAGAAAGGAGATTCTCGATTGCGCGGAAGGAAACTTGGTCGATTGCGCGGCACGCTCGGCTTCGAAATTTTTCGCATTACAATTTCGCGGCGCCTGCTGCTAGTTCCGGGACGTACCCGGCTACGGGCGGGGGTTGCGAGGCGGCCAAATTTCGAGCAGCTGATCTTTTCGGTAGATCATGGCGTTGATATCGTAGGGGGCGAGTTCGATGCTGTGGCCGTGCGTGATCGCGTCGGTGGGACAGGCTTCGACGCAATAGCCGCAAAATATGCAGCGCGAGTAGTCGATGTTGTAGGTCTTGGCATAGCGCTCGCCGGCGGATATGCGCTGCGCTTCGGTATTTTCAGCGGCTTCGATAAAGATGCAATTCGCAGGACAGGCGGCGGAGCAAAGAAAACAGGCAACGCATTTTTCGAGGCCATTTTCGTCGCGCTGCAACACGTGGATCCCGCGATAGCGGGGCTGAACGGTGGGCGCGACCTCCGGAAAACGTTCGGTGGTGGTCTTGCGGAACATGGTCCGCAACGTGACGCCAAAGCCCTTCACCAGGGCCGCAAAAGCTTCGCCTACTTCACCGATGACCGATGCCATTCGAGCTCACTTTATCAGAATCGCCGCGTGGGGACAATTCGCAGCTGCGACTCGATTTGATTTTTACGAGCAGCGATTGCTCGATCGACGTCATTTCATTCGCCTGGAGGAGATACCGGCGCGGGATCGCTGATGCGTCCCTTGCCGGTGATCGCGGCTATGATCTGCCGTCCATGGAAGCGTCCGTTCTCGATAAAAATGTCGGAGGTTTGCTTGCCGCCAACGACGACGCCCGCGACGTACATGCCATGAATGTTCGTCTCAAGAGTGTCCGGATTGCACTCGGGGCGGCGCGTCTCCGGGTCGAGGCGAATTCCCTGCCCTTCGAGAAAGCTGAAGTCAGGATGATAACCGGTCATGGCGAAGACTTGCACGGCCGGGATGGCCACTTCGTGATGCGAATTGCGGACCCAGACACGACCGGGCTCGATTTTTTCGACGCGCGTCGAAAACTTGGCCCTGATCTCCCCGGCACGGATGCGGTTCTCGATATCGGGCCGTACCCAATATTTCAGCGACTTGCCCATCTCACTCCCGCGATGCACGAGCGTGACGCGCGCACCGGCACGAAACAGATCGAGCGCCGCTTCCGCTGATGAGTTGCGCCCGCCGATCACTACGACGTCCTGGTTCCAGTAAGGATGCGGATCGGTGAAGTAGTGCGACACGTGAGGCAGGTTTTCGCCCGGAATGCCCAGGTAATTCGGAAGGTCGTAATACCCAGTGGC
>JAGWRH010000370.1 GCA_028876695.1 Acidobacteriota bacterium
AAAACGACGACGCGCGAGTCGTTCCGCTGACGGGCGAACTTCTTGAGATGCTCAAAATTCAACGCGACAAGTCGCCCGATTCCGAGTTTGTCTTCACGCGCGACGGCGAGCCGATGCGGAGTTTCTACAAGTCGTGGAACAAAGCCGCCAAATCTGCCGGACTTGACGGACTTATTTTTCACGATCTGCGACGGACGGGCGTTCGAAATCTCGTGCGGGCCGGAGTGCCGGAGCGGATCGCTATGTCGATCAGCGGACACCGGACGCGGGCGGTCTTCGAACGGTACAACATCGTCTCCGAGCGCGATCTCAAAGAGGCGGCGCGCAAATTGGACAGCTACCTGATTTCTCAGAACGGGGCAAAAACGGGGCAAACGGCCGAAATCGCGAAATCTTCGTCTGAACGCGAGCGCCGCGTTAACTGATTGACTTACCTACCGATAGATTTGGTGGGCCCGCAAGGATTTGAACCTTGGACCAACGGATTATGAGTCCGCTGCTCTAACCGCTGAGCTACGGGCCCCGATTGTGCCGACCATTGTATCAGTCCAAGCGGCTAGCATCGGCTCAGAACGTCAGCTTCACGGCAAACTGTATCTGGCGTGAAGTTGTGGCCGTGGAGGTGATGATTCCGGCCGTGGCGCTCGTGAACGCGGTTCCGAGCGGAACCGCCGGAGACCCGCGTGTGCCGGCGAAAACCGCGGAGATTGGCTGTCCGAGATTGGTGCGGTTGATGATATTGAAGAACTCGGCCCGGAATTCCGCGTTCATTTTTTCCGTCACACGAGTTTGCTTGAGAATGGAGAAATCGAGATCGAGCAGACCGGGTCCCATCAGCGAGTTGCGGCCTACATTGCCGAGGGTGCCAAACGGCTCGATCGCGTAACAGGCGGGATTGAACCACTGCACGTAACGCTGGGCGAAGTTTTTCGTATCCACGATCTCGTTCGGATGGCAGCCGGGCGCGCCCGAATGATTGGGACGGTCGCCGGTGAGTCCGAGCGTGTTCGACTGCGTGGGGGTGAGGCCGGTCAGCACGTTCACCGGGAAGCCGGAGGCCGCGCTCAGAATTTCGCTGACTTGCCATCCCGAAACCAGGCGGTTTCCACTGAACGGTAGCGAATACACGCTATTCACGCGCAATGCGTTCGGCACGTTGAAAGCGCATGGCCCGCGGTCGTAGCTCTGATTGTAAACATCGGTCACTTCAAACGAGCCTTGCTCGAGGCCGGAGCTTGCCGAACCATTATCGATGCAGCGCGAATACGTGTATGAAACCTGGCCCTGCAGATCCTTGCTGATCTGCCGAGTGAGGCTCGCGATCAACCCATTGTAGCTGGAATGGCTGGTGGGGGCGGTAAAGTCGAGCCCCAGAGTTGTAGAAACCTGCGGGAAGGGCAGGGGCGGCTTGAACACGAACGCCGGGTTGGGCGCCGGGCCGGTGAACGTGCACGAAGGGCTGGTGCAATTCAGCGGCGCCGGAGTCGCGGTGTAGTTGAGGGTCGGCGTGGGCGTGTTGTAGTTCCGCTGGCCATAGAGGTGCACGCCTTGCGCTCCAACGTAGCCGAGCGACGCGACCATGCCGCGCCCGATATTTTGCTGCACGGTCAAGTTGTACTGAATCTCGTACGGCGAGGAATCGGAGCGATAATCCAGTCCATAGACCGCGCCATAGGGCAGCGCGAAGCCGCTCAGCGCGGGATTCGGGAACATGGGCGTCACAATATCCAATCCCGGCACGGGAACGCCGGGCATGACCACGGTGTTCGAAGGCGGGTTTTCCGAGTAGGCGTTCAGGAACGTGCGCGCGGCCAGCGGTTCATGAAACATGCCGAATCCGGCGCGGACGGAAGTGTTCTGGTTATTGAACGGAGCCCAGGCCACGCCAATTCGCGGATCAAAATTCACCGCGTTGGGATTCGACGCGAGCACATGACGGACGGGAGTGAAGGTCGAGGACGTGAGCGGGTTGAGCAGATTGGTGCATTGCACCGCGACGCAAACGGGGTCGGTCTCATAGTCGTAACGCAGCCCGATATTCAAGGTAAGGTTCGATCGCACCTTCCAGTCGTCTTCGATATAAGGCGAAATGGCGATCGATCGGGAGTAGCGCGTTCGGTTAAAAGTAGGCGAGGGGTTCGCCTCGCCCTGAAACTGCACGGGCAAATTGCGCAGAAAGCCGTATAGGCTGGGGAATACGAAAATTCCGCCTTCGCGCCCCACGGCGATGTTGTCCTGAATGCGAGTGAGCCAGAGGCCGACGCTGATCGTATGCGGTCCGTGCGTCCACGAGAAATCGTCGCCGCCGGTAAATTTGTTCTCGATCAGATGGAAGCGCGCCGTTGCGCCCGGACCGATGTTCGACGTGCCGCCGGCGATGATGATGTTTCCATCCTCGCGCTGTCCCGGAGTGTAATTGGGAGCGCCATTGTAAAACTGCAGCAGATCAGTGGCCGGATTGGAAGTGAACTGCTGATCGGCGCGCTCGTTGGTTCGGGAAAAACTGAATCGAATCGCGTTGATCGCGGTCGGCGACACGATGTGCTTTTCTTCGAGAGTGAAGAACTGATCGCCGCCGTGATCCACCACCGGCCACAAGGCCAAATTCGAAAATGGCACCGGGAGTTTGAAATAAGCGGTGTCCGAGATATATCTGCCGAAGATGGAATCCTTCGCGCCAATCGTGTAGTCCACTCGTCCGAGAACGTAGTTCTCGCTTTCCGGCTGGCTCGCGATGTCGGTCACCAACGCATTGCCCGTCGGATACCCGGCGAAGGGGCCGGCAGCGACAATCTGGCAGGACCTCGGATACGGAGGCGTGCAGCTAACGCCCGGATTGGGATACAAACCGAGATACGGCGCCATGGTCGGGTTAATCGTTTCCTGTATACGAGCGCCATTGGCGCAGTTCACGGGCGTCTGTCCGGGAGGCCCGGCATTGCATGGAATGTCTCCGGTCCGGGAGAGCGAATCCGGAACAAACTGGTTACCTGTGATGCCCAGCGACGATTTAACGCCCTCGTAGTTCACAAAAAAGAACAGTTTGTTTTGCTTGACCGGCCCGCCGAGGCTGCCTCCGAATTGATTGCGGTTGAACGCTGGAATTTGCGAGCCATCGAAGAAATTGCGGGCATCGAGAGCGCTATTGCGCACATATTCGTAGAGCGACCCATGGTAGGAGTTGGTGCCCGATTTGCTGGCGGCATTGATCGCGGCGCCGGTCCCGCCATATTGGGCGCTGTACGTATTCGTCAGCACCTGAAATTCGGCAATCGCTTCCACGCCGAGCGAGTTGCCGGTGATGTTCGAGCCCACGCCCTTATTCCAGTAACCTTGCATATCCTGATCGTCCAGCAGGAAAAGCTGGCCAACCGGGCGCGAGCCGGCGACGGAGTACGTTTGCCCCGGCCCGTAGAATCCAGACGAAATTCCTCCGCCTCCACCTCCGGTGATATAGCTCTGCGTCACGCTCTGAACACCCGGCGCGAGCGAGAGGAGCTGTTCGAAATTCCGGCCGTTCAGCGGCAATTGGCTGATCTGCTGCGGCGTCACCAGCGACGAGACCGCGGCCGTCTGCGTCTCGACGCGCGATACTTCGCTCTCCACGTTCACAGTCTGCTCGACCTGCCCGACGGGCAGCGCGAAATCGACCACCAGGTTCGCTCCGACGGTGAGCGTGATATTGGTATGGACGACCCTTTGAAAGCCGGTTCGCGACGCTTGCACAGAGTAGGTGCCAATCGGCAGACCGGCGATCCGGTAACGCCCGGCATCGTCCGTCACCGACGATTGGCCGATGTTTGTGCCCGTATTCGTGGCGGTCACCGTCGCGCCGACCAAAGCGGCGCCCGAGCTGTCCGCAGCGGTGCCCGAAATGGTTCCGGTCTCGTACTGGGCGCGCACCGCGTTCGCGCAGGCCAGCAGCAGAACCAGCGCGGTGACTGCGAAGCCAAGGATTGAGAAGAGTTGACAGATACGGATATTTCGTCCTGAAGTTTGAGTCATCGTCCCACCCCAAGTGGATTTCACTGGCCGCGCGCCATGAAACTAAGTACGAAGTGGATACTCTCGCGACTGAGCACTGTCAAGTTCTTTATGCGTGGAACCACAAGGAGGAGTTGCGCTGCCGCATCCGCCACTCCGCGATATCAGCGCGTGAAAATGGCCCGGTTCTGTGGTATCAATTCCGAGAAATTTTCCCGAGGTGCGCGGCGATGGCAAAAGCAAAGAAGACTTCGGTGGATCGTCGGGACTTCCTGAAGAGCGCCACGGTGGGGGCGGCGGCTCTGGCGGCTACTCCGGTCGCCGCCGCGAACGCGGTTGCCGGACCGAAACCAGCTCCTGCGCCGCGCAACGCCGCTGCTCCTTTGCCTCCGGTTTCCCGCCGGGTCGAGGGGGAAGCAGCCGCTGCCGCTGCCAATCCCGATCCCAATAACGAGCCGATCACCGTCGATCACCCCGGCTCGGATTTCATGGTCGACGCCTTCAAGGCCGTTGGATTTGAATACCTTTGCTCCAATCCCGGCAATTCGTTCCGCAGCCTGCATGAGTCGTTCATCAATTACGGCGGCAATAAGAATCCGGAATTCATCACCTGTTGCCACGAAGAATCCGCGGTCGGAATGGCGCATGGATATTTCAAAATCGAAGGCAAGCCGTTATTGGTCTGCGTGCATGGCACCGTAGGCGTGCAACACGCATCGATGGCCATATACGACGCCTATTGCGATCGCGTCCCGCTGGTGGTGGTGCTTGGAAATTTCGGCGATGCGCAGACGCGCGCCAGCTTTGTCAACTGGACGCACAGCGCGCAAGACCCAGCCGCGCTGATTCGCGATTTCGTAAAATGGGACGATCAGCCGGCCACGCTGCAAGATTTCGGGGAGTCGGTCATGCGCGCCTATCGCGTGGCGATGACGCCGCCGTATATGCCCGTGGCGCTGGTGTGCAACACGGATCTTCAGGAGTTTCCGATGCCGGACGATCCGTCGCTGCGAATTCCGGCGGTCACGGTCGATCAGCCGCCGCAAGCGGATTCCGGGTCGGTCGAGCAGGCTGCCAGGTGGCTGGTGGCGGCGGAAAATCCGGTCATCGTAGCCGATCGAGCGGCGCGCACGGCAGCGGGGCTCGCGCTGATGATCGAACTCGCTGAGGCGCTGCAGGCCGCCGTGGTGGATCGCAACGGACGCATGAATTTTCCGACCCGGCATCCGCTGAATCAGACGGAACGCGGCGGGGCGGTGATCGGCGATGCGGACGTGATCCTCGGCCTCGAGCTTACGGACTTCTACGGCATCGTAAACGCGTATTACGGCGATGTGTATCCCCGAACGCGCCAGCTGACCAAACCGGGCGCGAAGCTGATCAGCATCAATTCGAACGACCTCTATCTTAAGAGCAATTACCAGGATTTCGAGCGCTATCAGGCCGTGGATCTGGCGATGGCCGCGGACGCCGAGGCGACGCTGCCGTCGCTGATCGAGGCAGTCAAGAAACTCACCACGGCCGACCGGAAGCGCGCGTTTCAGGATCGCGGCACGACACTCGCTGCCGCGCACCAGCGGACGCTGGCGGAAAATCGCGGCCTCGCCGCCAACGGATGGGATGCCAGCCCGATCAGCACCGCCCGGCTTTCCGCCGAAATATGGAATCAAATTCGCAACGAGGATTGGTCGCTTGTATCGAATTGCCAGTTCGTCAGTCGCTGGCCTTTGCGCCTTTGGAATTTCGAGAAGTATTACCACTATATCGGTGGCGAAGGCGGCTACGGAGTCGGCTACGGCGCTCCTGCCGCGGTCGGCGCGGCTCTGGCCAATCGCAGGCATGGACGGCTTACGGTGAGCATTCAGAACGACGGCGACCTAATGTTCGCGCCCGGCGTGCTTTGGACCGCCGCGCACAGCCACATTCCGCTGCTCATCGTGATGCATAACAACCGCGCGTATCACCAGGAAGTGATGGAAGTACAGCGCATGGCGGACGTGCACGAACGCGGAATCACGCGCGCCGGTATTGGAACCACGCTGGTCGAGCCGGCGATCGATTACGGCAAGCTGGCGCAAAGCATGGGGATGCATGGGTCGGCGCCGGTCAGCGATCCCCAAGACCTCGCGCCCGCGCTGCGCGAAGCCATTGCCGTGGTGAAGAGCGGGGAACCCGCGCTGGTGAACGTGCTAACGCAGCCGCGCTGAGGAGGAATCGCCGATGAGCAATCCGACGAATGCAGCCGCGACGGGCTCGCTCGAACGCTCCGCGTTCCAAAATCCACTCCAGGCGCACATTGTCGCGATGGCGGCAATCATCGCGTCAATAGCGGTGATCGCCGGCGCGCTGGCGTTGCTGATTTTTGTGCGGCCAAGCGCCGCAGCCCAAGCGACGGCCAGCGGCAAGCCGGATCAAGCGGCGAGCGCCGAGCGCGGCAAGAAACTCTTCGTCAGCTACGGCTGTTACGAATGTCACGGCCGCGCGGCGCAAGGAGGCGTGGGCCCGCGGCTCGGCCCCGATCCATTGCCACTTGCGTTCGTCGAGAAGTACGTCCGCCATCCAACGGCGTCGATGCCGCCGTACACGACGAAAACAGTCTCGGATCAAGAGCTGGCGGACATCTACGCATATTTGAAATCGCTACCGCAGCCGCCCAAAGAGAACAGCATTCCGCTATTGAGCCAATAGATGCGCGAAGCGATTACGAAGCGCGCTCGATAGGTACATCGACATGATTGCGGCTCGATCCTTTCAGACAGCTGGGTTGACACTCGCAACGATGCTGGCGGTCGCGTCCGCGTGCGCGTCTCCCGCCCCGAGGCCGAGGCAGCAAGCCGCGGTGGCCAATCCAACGCCTGAAGATTTGCAGCAGGGCAAAGCTACGTTCGAGAGCACCTGTTCGACGTGCCATGGACTCGACGGCGGCGGCGGAATGGGCCCGAACATCCAGGGCATTCCCTTTACCCTGGGAATGGAAGCGACCACCAACGTCATCAAGAACGGCATGAGCGGCGCGATGCCCGCGTTCGGCGGCCAGCTGAGCGCCGCGCAGATTCAGCAAGTGGTGCAGTATCTGCTGACGCTGAAGCATCAGAACGCGTTTAAGGTCACCGGCGACCGGGAGAAAGGAAAAGCGGTTTACGAATCGAGTGGATGCGCCGATTGCCACATGATCGATGGTCAGGGCGGGGATTCGGCGCCGGATCTCTCGAACGTTGGGGCGTTGCGTGATCCCGGCTACCTGCGCACTACGCTTCTCTATCCCGGTACCGATCTGCCGCAGCAGCACTTGTTTCTCGAGACGGGAGGCAAGCTGGATTACGTGTTTGTCCGCCTGGTGGCGAAAGATGGCCGCGCGCTGGACGGCACCCGCGTCGCCGAAGATTCCTTTCGCATTGTGATCGAAGACGCGAAAGGGAACTTCCATTCCTTTGACAAGCCCGATCTCCGAGAGCTGAAGGAAGAGCCGGGCAAGAGCCTGATGCCCAGCTACAAGGGCAAGCTTTCGGACGCGCAAATAAACGATCTCGTTGCGTATCTCGCGAGCTTGAAGGAGGCGCAATGAGGCTCGCAAAATTGCCCTTCGTTCTGCTTGCGCTAACGCTTTCGAGCGCGGCCGTGTCTTTCGCGCAGGCCGTCGCTTATCAACGCATTCTGCACTCGGACCGCGAGCCGCAAAACTGGCTGACGTACGGCGGCAATTATCAATCGCAGCGTTTCTCACGGCTTGCGCGGATCAACGCGAAAAACGTTTCGCAATTAAAAGTCGCGTGGATTTATCAGCCCAGCCGGGCCGTCACCAACGTGGAGACCTCGCCGATCGTCGTGGATGGGATCATGTACATCACGGAGCCGCCCAGCACGGTTACCGCCATCGACGCCCGCACGGCTCTGCGCCTGTGGAGTTGGTCGCCCAAAATGCCGGAGCATCTGGTGCTGATAGGGTTGTACGGCAATAGCCGCGGCGTGGCGATTTTGGACAAAACGGTGTACGTCGGCACCGCCGATGCGCACCTGGTGGCGCTCGATGCCAAGACCGGCGGCGTGAAATGGGACGTGCACGTCGCGGACAACCGCTTCGGGTATTCGATGTCCGGCCCGCCGCTGGCCATTGATGGCAAGGTGATCGTCGGAACAGGCGGCAGCGAGGCCGCCGTTCGAGGCCTGCTCGATTGCTACGACGCGAAGACCGGCAAGCGGCTATGGCGATTCTGGACCGTCCCGCGCGCCGGCGAGCCCGGCGCTGAAACATGGGGCAATGGCGCGGCGCAAAGCGCCGGCGGCACCACCTGGAACAATGGCTCGTACGATCCCGAAACGAACACCGTTTACTGGGGGACTGGCAATCCCGCGCCGGATTTCAACGACGACGATCGCCCCGGCGACAACCTTTATACGTGCTCTCTAATCGCGCTGGATGCCGACACCGGCAAGCTGAAGTGGTACTTCCAATTTTCGCCGCACGAAAACCACGACTGGGATTCCGCCGAGCCTCCGATACTCTTTGATGCGAAGATCAACGGCAAAATGCGCCGGCTTCTAGCGTTCGCCAATCGCAACGCGTTTTATTACGTTCTCGACCGCGATACCGGACAGTTCATCGCCGGCATTCCCTTCGCGAGGGAAACCTGGGCCAAAGGGCTCGACGCCAAAGGCCGTCCGATCTTGAATCCGGATCAGCAGCCCACGCTCGGCGCGGGCGCTCTCGTTTATCCCAGCATCACCGGCGCAGTGGACTGGCCCAGCCCGTCCTACAGTCCCGACACAGGTCTTTTCTACGTGAGCGCCCACGAGACCGGGGCTTATTACATCAAGGGCACCGGGAAAATCGAGCCAGGATTTCCCAAGGGGATCGTCGGCGGCGGAGGCGTTCGCGCGCTCGCTGGCGAGCAATCCTATGGCGCGATCCGCGCTCTGGAAGCGACCTCCGGAAAATTGCGATGGCAGTACAAGCTGTTTTCAACCGCCTGGGTAGGTACTTTGGCGACGGCTGGCAATCTGGTTTTCACGGGGAGCGATGAAGGCAACTTCTTCGCTCTGGATGCCACGACCGGCAAGCTCCTGTGGCAGTTCTATATGGGCCACGGCCTGCGCTCGAATCCCATCACCTACGAAGTGAACGGCAAGGAATACGTGTTCGTCACCGCCGGGAATGCGTACGTCGCCTTCGATTTGCCGTAAACCTCGCAAACTGCAGGTGTTGCAAGCGGGAAATAATTTTCAATTTTTTTGTCAAATGCGGCTCTCCTGTCGTAAAATTTCTCCATGGCAAGAGGGTGGGAGAGCAAAGCAGTCGAAATCCAAATAGAGGATTCGAAAACGAAAACCCCAGGGAAGTCCAAGCCGCAGTTGACCGCCGAACAGACGGAAAACAGGCGGCGCAAACAAGTGCTGTTGCTTGCCCGGACCCGTGTTCAGCGCGATTTGGAAGCCAGCCAGCACCAGCGCCACACCGATCAGCTGAATCGGGCGCTGGCGGACCTGAATGCACAGCTTTCCGCGCTCGAAGACGGCGTGCATTTAGGGTAATCGCCGGCGCGCTACACTGAAATTTTCCGATTAGAGTGTAGTTGTGTCTGCGACCGAATAGGCTCCGCCGGCGCTAATCGCGAGGCATCTCCGATTCGGCATCTTCGACGAACACAACGCCCACGCCGTTCTGGCTGCGTTCGCGCCCCGGATCGCAATGGACCACGGTGGCGCGCAGCGAGAGTAAGCTGGATTCGTGCTCCGCGGACGCGTCGATCGCCACGCTGAGTTCCGATTGCAGCCGAGGGCGGCTGTTCAGGCACAGATAGGCGCCGTGCAAGCTTAAGTCTCGCACCATCGCGCGTTCTTCAAATGGCCGGCCGTCTTCCGTCTCGCCTTTCACGGTAGCCGCGAATCGCAGGCGCCGCCGCTGCCCGAGCCTGGATTTCGGCAGCGCCACGGCCACGCCTCTCTCGCTCAGCGTCATCGACATCCCTTCCATGGCCGCCCAGCTTGCTGGGAACTCCTGCCGTGCAGCGGATAGGAAGCCATCGATCACGCGACTCGTCGAATCGGGATCGTGGTGAAACAGCACCAAATTCCGTACTTTCGATTCGCGCGCGATCTTGACGCCTTCGAGCCAGCTCGAGTGTCCCCACCCCTTTCGGCTTGAGGCAAGCTGTTCGGGAGAATACTGCGCATCATAGATCAGCACGTCCGCGCCGTGTGCGAGTTCGCGAATGCTGTGGTCTTTCTCGCGCACGCCGGGTTCCGTATCCGTGGCGTAAACGACCGACCCCACCGGCATATCAAAGCGGTACGCGAGGCAATCCTGAGGATGATTCAGCCACGCAGCTGTCACATGCGTGCCCGTGATATCCCATTCGTCGCCGCCGGCAACCTCCCGGAAGGAACGCGATGCCCGCAAGTTGGACACGTCCACCGGGAAGTAAGGGCTTGCTAGTTGGGCCTCGAGCACCTGTCGAAGGCTGTTTCTGCCTAAATATTTGGATTGGAAGCTGTAAAAGTGAAACCGGTTCTGCGCTTCAAAGAAAGGATGGAAAAACGGAATCCCCTGAATGTGATCCCAGTGGTAGTGCGTCACCAGGACGTGCGCATCGATTCCGAATTCGCCCGGCCCCTCGCCCCAGCGATGATTGACCGTTCGCAGGCTATTACCCAGCATGCGCAGCCCGGTGCCGCAATCCAGAATCAGCCGGACTCCGTCGGCTGTGGTCAGTTCCAGGCAGGGCGTGTTTCCGCCGTAACGCCAGGAATCGCGTTCGAGCGTGGGAGTGGAGCCGCGAACTCCCCAAAAAATCAGCTTCGCGTTCTTCTGCATCGGTACGCTTGGGCGGATTGTTTCGCGCCACATACGCGCGTCGCCACGCAATCGTAGGTGGGCTTGCGTTGACAAGTCAATTGCGTTTCGGACGCTGAATACGAGGAAGTTACCGCATTGCAAGCGACGTGCCACCCACTTGCTTCCGTTGTGCGCCGGCGCGAAACTGCGCGTAGAATTTTGCCATGGACCATTACGGCCACGATCACGCCGATCACGGTCACGGACTTGGTCAGGCCGTCACGAACTTGCTGGGAGCGGCCGTTGCCGCGACCGTCGTGCTGGTCATCATCGAGTTTGTAGCCGGATTTGCCGGAAACTCGCTGGCCCTGGTCAGCGATGGAATCCATAACCTTACGGATATCCCCGGCATGGCCATTTCCTGGCTTGCCGCTCGCTGGGCAACCCGGCCGCCCACCCACGAAAAGACCTTTGGCTACCATCGCGCCGGAATCCTGGCGGCTTTCGCCAACGCCTTGGTGCTTGGACTTGCAGCTCTGGGCCTAATCTCCGAGTCGGTATTGCATCTGCGCCATCCGGAGCCCGTCGAAACCGGCCTGATGATGGGCGTCGCCGTGATCGCTTTGCTGATCAACGGCGGCATCACGTTTGCCGTGCACCGAGGCCGCCGCGACTTGAATGTGCGTACCGTGTGGATTCACAACTTAGGTGACGCGCTCTTTGACGTCGCTATCTTCGTCGGCGCGCTGGCCATCCACTTCACAGGGGCGGTGTGGGTCGATCCGGCGCTCGGTATTGGGATCGGTGTGGTGGTGCTCTGGACCAGCGGGGGAATTCTTCGCGAGAGCGGCCACATTTTGCTCGAGGGGCTGCCGCGCGCCCTGCAATTGCAGGAGGTGGCCAGCGCGATCCTGAAAATTCCGCCCGTCCGCGAAGTTCACGACGTCCATATCTGGACGCTCGGCACCGGTTTGAACGCGCTTTCCTGCCACGTGCGCATTCCCGATATGCACATGGAGGAGAGCGAAAAGCTGCTGCTCAGCATTCGCAATCTCCTGGAGCGCGAATTTCAGATCACCCACACTACCATTCAATTTGAACGCGCAGGATTGCCGGCGCAATCGGGCCCGCTCATGCCGGCCCCGGCCCGGCGCTCGGCGCATTAAGAATTCTCAGGATTTCGTTCGCTTTCGCGGCCGGGGCGCCGGCTGGCAGTGCGGACAGAAATAGCTGCTCCTTCCGGCTACGATCGCGCGCTTGATGCGTGCCGCGCATCGAAAACACCTCATCCCTTCGCGGTCGTACACGCGATGCCGCCGCTGGAATTCGCCCGGCAGCCCGTATGAATCGACGAAATCCGAGATCGATGACCCGCGCGACTCGATAGCATCTGCCAGCACGTGGCGAATCGCGCGGTACAGCCGCTGAATTTCCCGGTCGCTCAGATTGGCGCCAAGCCGCTTCGGATGAATGCGCGAGCGCCAAAGGCTTTCGTCGGTATAGATGTTCCCCATGCCTCCCAGCACGTGTTGATCGAGCAGCAGCGCCTTGATGCGGGCGCGCCGACCCTTGATTCGAGCACTAAATTCCGGCGCCGTCGTGGTCAGCGGCTCCAGTCCAACTTTGGCGAGCAGCTCCTCGCG
>JAGWRH010000371.1 GCA_028876695.1 Acidobacteriota bacterium
CACGTTTCCGGGCGCTTGCTCGTAATGCGAAAAGTGCATCGTAAAACTTCCGCGCCCCTGCGTGCGGCTGCGAATTTCCGTCGCATAACCGAACATTTCCGCGAGCGGCACCCGCACGGTGATGATTTCGCTGCCGGCGCGCGATTCGCGGCCCTGTAACTGCCCCCGCCGCGAGTTCAAATCCGCGATGACCGGTCCCATGTATTCCTCGGGAACCACTACTTCAACGCGCATGATCGGCTCGAGCAGTTTGGGATTCGCGCGCTTGCAGGCCTCCTTAAAGGCCATCGATCCCGCGATTTTGAACGCCATCTCCGAGCTATCCACGTCGTGATAGCTCCCGTCCGTCAAAACGACGGCGATATCGACCATCTCATAGCCCGCGAGGACGCCGGTTTCCATCGCCTCGCGCACGCCGTTTTCGATCGGGGGAATAAACTCCCTGGGAATCGACCCTCCCACGATCTTGTCGACAAACAGCAGGCGGTGTTCCTTGTCGAAACGCCATTTGCCGCCCTTGCCCGCAACGCCCTGGGCCAGCGCGTCGATTTCGTCGGTGGACATTTCATGCATGTCCTCGTGTCCCGCACTCGGCAGCGGATGCACGGACAAAACCGCGTGGCCGTATTGCCCGCGGCCGCCGGTCTGGCGGATGTATTTCCCTTCGGCCTCGGCGGTCCGCACAATCGTCTCGCGATAGGCCACCTGCGGCCGGCCGACATTCGCCTGCACGCCAAATTCCCGCATCATGCGATCGACGATGATTTCCAGGTGCAACTCACCCATGCCGGAAATCAGCGTTTGATTGGTGTCGTGATCGGTGTGCACGCGGAACGTCGGATCTTCCTGGGCAAGCTTTCCGAGCGCCGCGCCCATCTTTTCCTGATCCGCCTTGGTTTTTGGCTCGATGGCAACGGATATAACCGGGGTGGGAAATTCGATGCTCTCTAAAACGATGGGCTTGTCTTCGCTGCAGAGCGTATCGCCCGTGGATACGTTTTTCAGTCCCACGCACGCCGCGATATCGCCCGCTTCGATGGCTTCGATTTCTTCGCGCTTATTCGCGTGCATGCGCAGCAGCCGGCCGATGCGCTCGCGCGTCTTTTTCGTCGAATTGAACACCGATTGCCCGGTCTTCAGCACGCCGGAATAGACGCGAATGTAGGTCAAATGGCCGACGTAGGGGTCGGTCATGATCTTGAACGCCAGCGCCGCGAACGACTGATCGTCCGATGCGCGCCGCAACTCCGGCTCCGTTCCGTCGGGACTGGTTCCTTCAACCGGCGGCACATCGAGAGGCGACGGCAAATAGTCGATGACGGCGTCGAGCAGCGGCTGGACTCCTTTATTTTTGAACGCCGCGCCCGCGATCACCGGCACGAGCTTCAGGGCGATGGTCGAACGCCGCAGCGACGCGCGCAATTCCGCCGGCTCCAATTTGTGCTGTTCCAGGTATTTCGCGAGGATGGCATCGTCATGCTCCGCGATGTACTCGACCACCTTCTCGCGGTGCTCTCTGTAAAATTCCGGGCTCAGCGCGCTGGCCTTCACGGCAGTTTCGAGGGCCGGACGCGTCTTCAGATAGGCGGCGTCCCAGAGCTTTTCGAGCGGCAGAATTTCGTATTCCGCGCCCAGCGCCTCTTCCGTCCAGATCACGGCGCGCTCTTCGATGAAATCGATGATGCCGATGAAATTATCTTCGCGTCCGACGGGGTAGGTGACGGGAACGGGGTGGGCCGAGAGCCGCTGGCGCATGGTGCGGATGGAATGGTCGAAATCGGCGCCGATGCGATCCATCTTATTGATGAACGCGATGCGCGGCACGCGATACTTGTCCGCCTGACGCCAGACCGTCTCCGACTGCGGCTGCACGCCCGCTACCGCGTCGAACACCGCTACCGCGCCGTCGAGCACGCGCAGCGAACGCTCAACTTCCACCGTGAAATCGACGTGGCCGGGCGTATCGATGATGTTGATGCGGTACGGCTTTTCGAAGCGCTTCCAGGACGCAGTCGTCGCCGCGGACGTGATCGTGATACCGCGCTCGCGCTCCTGCTCCATCCAGTCCATCACCGTGGTGCC
>JAGWRH010000372.1 GCA_028876695.1 Acidobacteriota bacterium
CGCAGGTGACCGATTTTCAGGAACAGGTCGATGACAACGGCAATCCAGGCGCGTGGTCATCTACCGCATATTGCTTTCAAGACACGCGTTACGCCGAATGCGGCAGGCAGGACAACGTCACGCCGCCGCACTCGCCGCTGCTCAGCCAAGAACAGTAGCCGGGGCCTTCGCCCCGTTCTACCCCAGCGCTTCGGCCAGAAATCTCCCGAATCTGTAGCCCGCCACGTGCTTGAACGGCGTCACTCCGAGTGAATAATGGCCGCAAGGCAACCGTAACGACGCGAAGTCGATTCCCGCGTCGCGCATGCGCTCGAGCAGTTCGTCGGTGAATTCCGGCCAGAACGTCGGATCGTATTTCCCGGTGATCAACAGCATCTTTCTCTCGGCGCCCGGCAATTTCGCTAAATACGGCATGGGACTGATCGGCGACCAGTAACTTCGCAATTCGCCGGCGGCGACGTGCTGCCCCAACTGCTCCCACACGTTCGCGGTGGTCAGCCCGTTCGCCACCACGTCGCCAAAGTACGTGGACGCGTGCAAAAACGCGCCCGCCTTCACCGCCGGATCGTGGCACATGGCGATGAATCCAATGCACGACCCGATGCTCGTCCCAAGAATTCCCAAGCGGTCGTAACCTTGAAGCTCCAGCCAGCGCAGCGTGGTCCTCACGTCCACGATCGCCTGGCGGTTGGCCTGCAGCGTCAGGCCGATAATCGGCGCGACCAAATGATCGGCGCGACGATAGCCCGGAATCGCGCGGCGGTCGTGATAGGGCAAGCTGATTTTTACGGCCGTGATGCCTAGCCGGTTGAGCCATTTGCAGACGCCCTGCTGCTCTTCCCATTTCGCATTCCATTGCGCCAGTACGACGACGGCGCGCCCCTTGCCTTTCGCCGGGGCGTGGCCGTCTGCCGGTTCCGTGCCATTCGCCGCCGCGCGCGCGGGGAAATACTGTCCATAGACGCGATTGTTCTCCTTCCAAGGAGAGCGGATGGCGCTGGTAAAGGTCAGCACGTTGCCGTCGAGCTTGTAATCTTGCGCAGGAGGCGCTGAAAACCAGGCGTCGCTTTCGGCAATTGTCTGCCGGACGAACTGGTCGAGATAGGCGCGCGGATTGGGCTCTGCCGCGTCGCCGCCGATATGTTCGAGGCCCCATTCGAAGGGCAGACGCGTCCGGATGGGCTCCTGATCGAAGCGCATCTTTTCGTAGGCATGCACCCGCCGCTTGATCCAACTCTTCATGTTCATAAAAAATATACCTGACCGTGCGGGTAGAGGCCAGATTCACGGTCGTGACTTGCGGCGGAGACCGGGTACGCAGATTTGCGGGAGCGGGGAGGAAAAATTGTCGTTCGAAATGAAGCTCCTGGATGCGCTGCGATGTATCGGTTAGACGTGTACCCGATTGTTTGTTTTCTATGAGTTACGCGTGTTTCTAATCGTATGAGTGTATCGGTTAGGTTTCGCGGCTGTGAGTGAACAGAAGGCGAACACTTCGCGGGCTGAAGGCGAGGCAGATTCGGCTGATCGTAGGGAGCGGTGGCTGGGTTGAGTATCATTTTGTTTGCCGCCTACATCCCGCGTCGCTGCTGGCGGCAGCACTGGCGCGTCCGGGGCGGCCTTCCCTCCTTTCCGCTCTCGGCTGGAGGGCGGGTGACCTGCCCACGACAGCCTCGGCGGGCAGTCTGAAAACGATCCACGGTAGCACGGCTATCGAATTCGGTCGAGGTTCAATTCCGCGGCAGTACCAACTTTCCTGATCTGGGAATTGCGGATGGCACACTGTTCAGCGCGGAATACACCTACGACCTGGTCGGCAAGGATTTGCAGGTCAATGATCCCACGGGAACATCCGCCTTTTCCTACAAGTGGGGTCCCCCGGCGCGCGTTTTTCGAGCGCGCCGATCATCCGAAATCGTGGCTGTGGAGCAGCTACCGTTTTATCTGATCGGCGGGCCCGGTGGTGTGTCCGCCGAACGCGCAATGGAAGCCAAGAGCTACGAGACACGCCCCAGAGCGCACGCCTGCAAAACCAGGCGTGCGGCACCCCGCGAGTTTACGCAGGAGATGTAGCTGACGCGTTGTGCGGTATTATCAGGCCTCTTACGGCGGGCAGCGCTGAGGAAGGGACTGCCACCCGCCCACCCTTCACCATTAAGGAACATGTATGAGCACCGCTAACACACTCTTGAGTGGAGCAGCTGACCGGACTTCAATGGCGAGGGTTGTGTACGCGGCCCTCTTCCTGATAGCGTCATCCGCAGCATTTGTTGGATCATTTGCGGCATACGACCACCACCTCATCGCCGCCGGTCATATTTCCGCATCTGCTATGCTCGACGCACGATCAGATGTACTTGCCGCGGCCTTCTCCGTCGTCACCCTGGCTGTGGCAATCCTCGTCACAATTCCAGCCTTGCGAGAAAATTTGACCGGCCACACGATCTCGCTAGTTCCTAGCGCGGGCTGGGGATTGTTAGCCGGGCTCGGTGCGTTTCTCCTGGTCATCCCGGCACTTCTCAGCGAAAGCAAACACTCGCCGATGGGCCATTATCTTGCAAACAACTTGCTGACGACTGGGGGTGCCTCCCTGTTGGCGATAATCTTGGTTGCGCTACCAATCGCATCGGAGACGTTCTTTAGGCGCATCCTGTTTTGGGCAATCCTAAGTCGAACATCATTAGTAGCGGCCCTTTTGACAACGACGCTGCTGTTTGTGATCGTTTGGCCGCTTTTCAATGCTCTCGCCGCACTTGTTCTCGGCGCAGTTACCTGTATTCTCTTTTATAGGACCCGCAGTTTATTTGCCTGCATCATCGCGGACTCGTTCTTCACGCTGTCGTGCGCTGCCTTTCTTCTGTGGACTGTTCTGGAGCGGACATAAGGCTGGTTGGGTTGACCTGCCCCCAAACGTTGCGCAAGGGATAACACGGCGTCGGCATGATGACCCGTTCCCATTCTTTGTCACAGCCGAAACTAGGTTTTTGGGCGGCTGAAGTTCATTTCGCCTGATTTCATGCGGCTTTCGTGTACTCTAGGACCTCTAACAACAGTCTGAAATTCCCGCTGCCTTTTCACCGACGTGTGAGTGACCAGCCCCCTAGCTCCGCGCACAGGATCATACGACACTCGATTCGCCTGACGGCGCAGTTTGTGCCTGCGGCACTGGCGCAAATGGCGGCGCGCAGGGAGCCGTAGGCGACCGGAGAGCCGCCATTTGCCGCGCGAACTCGGCCGGTGTCCGATACCCCAAGCTGCTGTGGGGCCGCTCTTCGTTGTACTCCTTTCGCCACGCCGCGATCTTCCGCCGCGCCTCGAACAAGTTTGCAAACCAGCTCGGGTTTAAGCATTCGTCCCGCAGCTTCCCGTGCAAACTCTCCACGTGTGCATTCTGCACCGGCTTGCCCGGTTCGATATGGACCGCCTCGATCTTCCTCTCCAGGCACCACGCCAGAAAGTGCCTGCTCGTAAACTCCGGCCCGTTGTCGGAGCGAATCGCCTGCGGTGTGCCGCGCTCGGCGATGATCGCTTCCAGCACTCGCGTCACTCGACGGCTTCCCATACTCGTGTCCACTTCCAGCGCCAGGCACTCCCGCGTGTACGGATCGACCACGCTCAGCCGGGTGCACCAGGTTTACGGTCTTGACGTTGAGGGTGCCCAACGCTCGGTGTGTGAGCGTGGGGCCTTTGCTTGTTCTCCGGTTCGGCAGAGGCCGAGCTTCTTCATTCCACGGGATCGAGTCAGATGTCCCACCCGGCGGGTTGCCTGTACAGGGCCGTACGCGGGTATCATCCAAACCTTGCCGCGGAAAAGGCCTCATCGCTACGTTTAAAGCTTCCATCCCCAACTGGGCGCAGCAAGCAGCGCCCCTACGTTCACCGACAACGTGGCGACAATACGATCACTTGAAGGACCGAGCGCAACGTTTCGTTCAAAGGCAAAAGCAGATCCTTGCTTGCGGCAGGCAGGCCTCGTCGGCCAGACTGCGGCCTCGCTCGGGATGACAGAGCGCGCGAAGGTCGGCGATCGAAAAAGCATGCCGAGACGCGGTTAGCCAGTGCGACACGGCGGGATGCGGGGCGAGTTGAGAGTTCGGCAAGTGATCTGGCAAACTCAAAGCGTACCTCCCGCGGAATTTATATGTCTTTAGCGCCATTCACCGCATTTACAGCGACGATTGCTGCCGTGATTTTCTGCTTTGGGCTGGTTGTGGGCAGCTTTCTGAACGTGTGCATTGTGCGCATTCCGAGCGGAAAATCGATTGTTTCGCCGCCGTCGGCATGCCCGAAATGCGGCGCGCACATACGTCCGTACGACAACATCCCGGTGATCAGCTGGGTGGTGCTGCGCGGCCGATGCCGCGGCTGCCAAGCGCGAATTTCGCCGATCTATCCGGCAGTCGAGCTGCTGACGGCGCTGCTTTTCCTTGGCTGCTATCTGGCGTTCGGGCTGACGGTGGACGCGCTGAAATGGGCCGTATTTTCAGCGCTGATGATCGTGTTGGTGTTCACCGATTTGCGCGAGCGCATCCTGCCGGACGTGGTGAATTTTTCCGGATTCGCGGCGGGATTGGTCTTGAGCTTTTTTACCGCGCCTTCGGATGGCACCGCGACGTGGATCGCGAACCAGCTGTTCACGCATCCGCTTCCGCGACCAGTTCTTTCTTTCGCCGACGCGATGCTCGGCGCAGCGTTAGGCAGCGGCTTGCTCTGGCTGGTCTCCAAAGCCTACTTCCGGATGCGGCATCGCGAAGGGATGGGGCTGGGCGACGTGAAAATGATGCTGCTGATCGGCGCGTTTCTGGGGCCGAGGCTGACGCTGCTTACGATTCTGGCCGGGTCGCTGCTGGGCAGCATTCTGGGCTTGTTCATCATCATGGGGCTTTTCCTGGGAGGCTGGAAGCGCGGGGTGGCGGAACGCGCGAGCCGCCGAGGACTTGGGACGTCGCCGCAGCTTCGCTGCGCCGTGGCGATGAAGTATCCGTTGCCGTTTGGAACATACCTGGGCGTCGCGGCGGTGCTGGCGGTATTTTTCGGCAGCCCGATCGTGCAGTGGTATCAGTCTCTGCTGATGGTGCGGTGATGGAACGATTCGAGGAAAAGCCGCGGCAGGGAGCTTCAGGGGCTATAACCCTTCGTCAATTGGGCAGGTCGATGCCGCACCTGAAGGTGCGACTTACAAAACGATTTACAGGACGCGGAAAGCGATGAAGACGATGGCTGCGGTTCCTCGCCCGCTTATCGTGCCGTGGGAGATCGCGATTGCCGGCGTTGCGCTGTTGCTGCTCATGGTGCTGGTGGTCGCACTGATCGTTGCGGCGCGAAAATACCTGCGCGCGAAATCGAACGCCGCTTCGCCGGAGGATTGGTCAGGGCCGCAGCCCGAGGCGGACAATCCATCGGCCTTCATGACCGCATCGATGCAAGGCGTGATTGAGAAATTGCGCGCACAGGAAAAGGAACTGGCGCGGCTGCATCTGGTGGCGCAGGAGCGGGCCCAGGAATCGGAGCGGCTGACGGAAGAAGTAACGCGCAACATGCCCACGGGATTATTGCTCGTCAACGCCACAGGCTCGATCGGCTCCGCGAACCCGGCCGCCGAACAAGCGCTGGCGTCGCGCGGGCTGCGCTACCGGTCGTACAAGGAACTGCTCGGAGCGGAATCGGACCTCGCGCAGATGCTCGAACAATGCCTGCGCGAGGGGAAAACATTCCAGCGCGCCGAAGTGGAGCATCTCACTCCGGACGGAGAATCGCGGCGGCTGGGGGTGACGATTTCGCCGATCTTCCGGTCCGGGCGCGGCGGGCGGAAGGTGGTTCGCGCGCGGGCCGAAGATTCGGAAATCGCGCCGGATGCGAAGCCCAGCGGGGCGCTGTGCCTGCTGAGCGATCTGACGGAGCTGGTTGCGTTGCAGAAGCAGATCCGCTGGAAGGAAAATCTCGCGAATCTCGGGGAAATGTCCGCGGGTATTGCCCACGAATTCAAAAATGCGCTGGCCACAGTTTCGGGGTACGCGCAGATGATCCGCAGCGAGGCTCCGGCGGGCGACATGCGCGACTCGGCCGAGCGGATCCTGGATCAGACGCGCGCGCTGACGCACGTGGTGACCGAATTTCTACGTTTTGCGAAACCGCTGGAGATTTCGTACGAGACGGTGAATATGCGGTCGATCGTGGAGCGCGTTGCCGCGGAACTGCAGGAGGCCATGCCGGGGTGCGCGGTGAGCTGCGAAGGCGCTTTCGACGATCTGCCCGGCGACGAGGCGCTGCTGCGCCAGGCGCTCGTGAATCTAGTGCGCAACGGAATCGAGGCGGCGCGCGCATCGGGCGCCTCACCGCGAGTGGCGCTTTCCGGCACCATCGAGGAGTTGGCGGGGCACCAGTGGCAGCGCATCCGCGTGGCGGACAACGGCCCGGGGATTGCCGAGGGCGATCTGCCCAAGATTTTCCTGCCGTTTTTCACGACCAAATCCGAAGGCACCGGGCTGGGCCTGGCGGTGGTGCAAAAAATAGCGTTGCAGCACGGCGGGAGCATCGAAGCGCGGAACCAATCGTCGAGTAGCGGAGCAGGCGGCGGAGCCGAATTCCTGCTGTGGTTACCTTTGCGGCAGGAGCCCTCGCCGGCGCTATTCCCCTCCCGGGCCGCCCGCATCTAAACTCATCAGTGGGGACGCCCAGGAGGAAGGACATGCACAAATCTGCATGGCTCGCGCTGGCAGCGCTATTCATCGCTCCCGTGGCTCTGGCCGCTCAAGATGGCTCGCAGCGGCCAGCCACCGCCCAAAGCCCACAATCGCCTCCGGCGTCCCAAACGACTGCTCCCGCGAGCCAGCAAGACCCCCTGGCCGCCGCAGCGCGCAAAGCGCGGGAGGAGCGCAAGAACGCTTCGAAGCCCGCCAAGGTTTTTGACAACGATAATCTGCCGACCGAGGGCGGCATCTCGACCGTCGGGACAGCGACCGCGCCGCCAAAGACCGAAACCGAGCAAGCTGCCGGCGCCGCGGCGGGCGGGAAGAAGATGTCTCCAGCGGAGTGGCGCGCGAAATTCGCCGCGTTGCGCAAGAAATTGCAGCAGGACCAGAGCGAGCTGAGCGTGCTGCAGCGCGAAACGAGCCAGCAGATGATGCAGTACTACGGGGGCGATCCGCAGAAGGCGGCCCAGGATCAGGCGAGCGGCCATCCGCTGGGCGAGCAGTACGGCAAGACGAAGTCGGCCGTCGCCGACAAGCAAATGCAGGTGCAGGCAGATCAGCAGGCCATCTCCGATGCTCAAGACGCACTGCGCCAAGCGGGCGGCGACCCGGGCTGGTCGCGGTAGAACAACCATTCATGGAACCCGTGCTCCTCGTCGAAGACAAGGCTGAGCTACGGACCATGCTTCGCAAGGCGCTGGAGCGATTCGGCTACGCCGTCGAAGAAGCGCCGGACGGCACCGCCGCAATCGAAAAATCGCGCAACCGCCGCTACCAGTTGATCCTTTCCGATCTCAAATTACCGGGACACTCCGGTATCGACGTGCTCCGCGAAGCCAAGCGCGCGGAGCCCACGATTCCGGTGATTCTCGTTACCGCGTACGGTTCGGTGGAGGAAGCGGTGACGGCGATGAAGGAAGGTGCGTACGATTTCGTGCAGAAGCCCGTGGATCTGGAGCACCTGAAACTGCTTCTGCAGCGGGCGACGCGGGAGCAGGAACTCCTGCGCGAAAATCTGCTGCTGCGCGAGGAATATTCCGCGCGCTACGGCTTTCCGCGGATCGTGGCCGAGCATCCCTCGATGAAAGAGGCCAGCCAGATGACGCAACGGGTGGCGGCCGCGGATTCCACGGTGCTGTTGCTCGGCGAAAGCGGCACGGGGAAGGAACTCTTCGCTCGCGCCATTCATTATTTGAGCCCGCGGGCGGAGCAGCCGTTCGTGGCGCTGAACTGCGCGGCCATTCCCGAAGGGCTGGTGGAAAACGAGCTGTTCGGGCACGAGCGCGGCGCCTACACGGGCGCGGGAGCGCGGAAAATCGGCAAGCTGGAACTCGCGCATCGCGGCACGCTGTTCCTCGACGAAATCGGCGAGCTGCCGCTGGCGATGCAGAGCAAGCTGCTGCGCGTCCTGGAAGAGAGGCGATTCGTGCGCGTGGGCGGCACGCAGGAAATCGAAGTGAACGTCCGCATCATCACGGCTACGAATAAGGATTTGCGGGCGGCGGTTGCCGACAAGTCGTTTCGCGACGATCTCTACTTCCGCATCGCGGCTGTTCCCATCACCATCCCCGCGCTGCGCGACCGGGGGGACGACGTGCTGCTGCTGGCCGAGCATTTCCTGGAGCGATTCAAGCGCGAGTTTCGCAAAGCGTCGCTCACGCTGACCGAGGAGGCGCGGTCGCGGCTGCGCGCCTACGCGTGGCCGGGCAACGTCCGCGAACTGCAAAACACGATCGAGCGCGCCGCGATCCTGGCCGACGGAACGGAAATCGACGCCGGCGCGTTGCAACTGCCTTCCGCGAAACCCGCGGCCGAAGAGCTGCCCGATGGCATGCTGGCGGAACAGTTTGTGTGGGATGGCCCGCTCGAGGAAGTGTCGCAGCGCGCCGTGGCGCACGTGGAGCGCTTCAAAATTCAAAACGCATTGCGCGAGACGAAGTGGAACAAGACGCGCGCGGCCGAGAAGCTCGGCGTCTCGTATAAAACGCTGCTTACGAAAATCCGCAACCTCGGATTGGAAAATTAATTCCGCGGTAGGCACCGGCATACCACACCGCGCCGATCAGCCCGCCTGCGAATAACCACGTGCAGCGAACCGCGCGCGTATCCGCTGGATCAACGTCAGCCGAGGAGCTCGGCCATGATCTCGCTCGATATGGTGAGCTTATCGGGCGGGATGCGGGCGTAGGTACCGTCAAAATCGAGTAATCCGTGCGCCTGCAGC
>JAGWRH010000373.1 GCA_028876695.1 Acidobacteriota bacterium
ACGATGCCCATGACGAGCATCGTCATCGCGACGCCGGTATCGGTCGGGCCCGAAAAATGCTTCATGAGCTTGACCGCGAGCGGCGCGCCGATCATCGCTCCGCCACCGAAGCCCATGATGGCGCAGCCGGTCGCGAGACCGGGACGATCGGGAAACCACTTGATCAGCGTCGACACGGGCGAAATGTAGCCGATTCCAAGGCCGCAACCGCCGATGACGCCGTACCCGAGATAGACGAGCCACAGCTGGTGCTGCGCGACGCCTAGCGACGAAACGAGAAAACCGCCGGCAAATAAAATCGCGGCGGTAAACATTGCTTTGCGCGGACCTGCGCGTTCGACCCACGGACCGGCGAATGCCGCCGAAAGACCGAGAAACACGATCGCGAGACTGAAAATCCAGCCCAGCGCCGGAATGCTCCAATCACCCGGAGCGTGATGCGTGATGCCGATTTGTTGCGACATCGGCTTGTTGAAAACGCTGAATGCGTACGCTTGGCCGATGCACAAGTGAATCGATAAGGCCGCCGGCGGCACCATCCACCGGCTGTATCCCGCCTTTGCGACGGGATTACCCAAAAAGCCCAGCATGCTGCCCTTCCCCTCTGCTGCAGTATTGGTTGTGCGATTCGGTAGAGGCAGGCGGAACGCTGTGTCGCTCGCCCACGAATTCATGCGTTCTGCGGGCGATTTCCGGCATCCTACGGTTTCGTCAACTATGGAGACTATCGCTGTCCCTCGCTGGTATGTTGGCGGGGCTGGATCTTCCGGCAGCCAACACGCCGACAGGCCGAGCTGGCTGGGGGCGGTGATGCCGTTCGAACCTCGATCGGGATTTAATCTTGCGCCGTAGACCAGGTACCCGCCCCCCTCGTTCTTCTGATCGAACAGGAATCGTGGGCCACCGATTTCGGAAAGCCCGAATGCACCAGCGCGATCGCAGATCGAACTCGGCCAAGGAGAGTGGTGGTGTGCTGAATTCTCTGGCATTGGGATTAGACGTCGGTAAGCATAAAATCAGCGCCTGTTTGCTGCGCGAACATAAGAAAAAAGAGAAGACGTTCACGAACGACGCAGTTGGCCACGACGCTGTCGTTCAATGGCTGAAAGCGAACGACGCCGGGTTGGTGCATGCGTGCCTGGAGTCGACCGGCGGCTACAGCGAAGCACTGGCAACTGTACTCTTTGACGCTGGTCATCAGGTCAGCATAGTCAACCCGACTCGGATTAAAGCCTTTGCTAAGACGGAGATGGTGCGCACCAAGACGGACAAGGTAGATGCAGCTCTTATCGCCCGATTTTGTCAGCTCCATCGACCTGTGCTGTGGATAGCTCCGCCCAAAAAAATCAGGGAAATCAAGGGATTAAGCCGGCGCCTTGACGCGCTCATCGATATGCGCTCGCAGGAACTCGCTCGCTTAGAGGCACCGGGCAACGTTGACGCTGTACAAGATTCGATTCGCCAGACGCTCAGATCGTTGGAAGCTGAGATTGCCAAGATCGAGCAGCAGCTGCGTGATCGCATCGATAAGGACGAGGACTTACGTGGCAAACGCGACCTGCTCCTGAGCGTCGATGGCATCGGCGAACGCACGGCAGATCGGCTCTTGGGCGAGATTCCGCTGCTCGAGGAGTTTCGGAACGCAAAGGCCGTGGCCGCGTACGTCGGGCTCTCACCGCGCGAATGGCAATCAGGAACACTCCGAGGTCGTACGCGCATTTCCAAAATCGGCAACAGCCGACTGCGAGGAGCGCTGTACTGGCCTGCTATCGTCGCGATGCGTAAGAACGCATCAATTCGGAGCTTTGCACAACGGCTTATCGCTGCCGGCAAGCCACGGATGCTCGTCATCACTGCAGCGATGCGCAAGTTGCTTTGCTTGGCCTATGCCGTACTCCGCTCAGGGCGCCCTTATACCGCGCCCCGAGCGGCTTGACCATGAACACGGAATCTACGGCGCGTCGCGCCTACGCTCGGGATGACAACGAGGGTTACTGCTGGTGGTGGAAGGAGTGTCCCTCGGGACCCTCGTGCGAGACCAGCAGCGCGATTGCGCCGGCGCTGAGGTTACGCGGTCCGCGGTGCTCCGACGATGGCGGGCGTTTCATTCCCTCCGGCGGTCCTTGCATTCCGCCTTGCTGCTGCGACTGCGCGCGCACTTGCTGGAACAGCGCGTGCATTTGCGTCACCGCTTCTCGATGCGCGCCGAGGATCGCATTCTTTTCGCCGGGCGTCAGCGCGGCATCGAGCTGCGCTGCGGCGGCGCGGTGATTCGGTTTTTCCGAGACGGCCATCTGGCCGACGATGTTCGCGAGGAGTTGACGATGCGCCGGCGTGAGCGCGCCGAGAACGCGATCGCGTTCTTGCTGGTGAATGGTTTCGAATTGGCCGCGCATTTGCCGCATTTGGCCCCAGTCGCCGCGCGGTGCCGCCGGTGCGCCGGGTGGCGGCGGAGCTCCGCCGGTTTGCGCGAACGCGAGCGCCGGCGGCAGAGAAAATGAAGCAACGATGAGAGCCGTAGCGATTTGCTTTTTCATAGTAATCCTTTGTACTGCGAGAGTGCCCTCATCGTAACAATCATTGTTTAAGCGATGCTTAGAGTTAGCGGCCGTCAACGACTTTGCGCACGATTTGCGCGGCGAGGCGGGCGAAACGCGGCGCTTCTGCGGCTAACCAAGGCAAATCGCTCCACATGCTGGGGCGCACGAGAAAAGACCACGGCTGAAGCCATCCTTCAGCGAGCTCGCGCTCGGGCGTATCGAGGAGCACGCGCACCGCTGCGATGCGCGGCGCGAAGACGAGTCCGCTCTCCATGTCGACCGCGACGAAGCCGCGATCTGCCCAAATTGTTCGTCCGCTTTCGCGCACGAGCGCCGACGTCGTAACGAGTGGCGCGACGATCGGCGCAAGGTCCAAGGCGAATGCCGCT
>JAGWRH010000374.1 GCA_028876695.1 Acidobacteriota bacterium
AACCTACGTGCGCTCCTTCGGTAAGAAAAAGAAGTAAGCGTCTTGCACATCGCAGGCGGCACCCGCGGTCGCGGGATGCCGCCCGGGGTGCCCGTCGCCTTATGCGAATCTCCCGCCGCTCGACGGCTCACGTTGCATTGATCGCTGTCAGCACCCGCCGCATTCCTTCCTCGAACTGATTCGTCGGCGTCAGAAGACTAATCACCAGAAAACCTTCGCCCGAGAATTCGTAGAAGTGGCCTGGATGCACAGCCACGGAGCAGCGGTCGAGCAGGTCGATCGCGAGATTTTCGTCGGATTGTACCGCGGGCGCGCGAAGCACGGCATACCAACCGCCCTCGAATTCCAACCGCGTGACGAGATTTTGTGTTGCGAGCGGGGCATCGAGTGCGTCCAAGTTTGACCCTATCCGCGACAGCAACTGCGGCTGGAGCGATCTTCTCTGGGCGAGCAACACCGGCAGCGCGTGCTGGATCGGGGCGTTGAGCGTGAGGTATGTGTCGGCGATCACTTCCAAGCGGGCCACTGCATCGCGCACGAGGTTTTCCGGGCCGTTCGAAGCGATCCAGCCAATCTTCATCTGCGGCAGCGCCGAGATTTTACTGAGACCGCTCAGCACAAACGTAAGAACACTGGAATTGCATGCGAAACTTCCATGACTTTCGCCTCGAGCGCAGGCGTTTTTCAGCCGGTAATCCAAAAATACCTCGTCCATCACCAGGGCGAGGTTGTGCCGCGAACAGAGCGCGTTCAGTTTCTCCGCTTCGCGCGTCGTGATGAAATTGCCCGTAGGATTGTTGGGATGAACCAGCAGAATCGCCCGCGTCCACGCGCCGATGCCGTTCTCCAGTTCGGCGAAGTCGATTTCCCAGCCGTGGTCGTACAGCAGTCGAAACGGCCGCAGCTTCACGTCCTGAATCGAGGCGAGGAAATCGAACAGCGGATAACTCGGATGAGCTATCAGCACTTCGTCGCCCGGCTCGCAGACGAGCCGAAACAGGAATGAGTATGCCTCGCTCGTGCCTGTTGTGAGGATCAGCCGCTCTGGATCGACGGTTACGCCGATTTCTTGGTAATATTGCGCCACCGCTGCGCGCGCGGAAAGCAGGCCCTTGGGCTGCGCCTCGTAACGCAGGCCGACGGAGTTCTCGAGCGCGCCCAGAATCGCGGTTTCATCGTACTGAAAACCGCAGACGGTGGGATTCGAAACCGTGAGGTCGAGAATTTCGCGGCCGGACCGCTTATGGCGGCGGAGCGCGAGCGTGTA
The DNA here is from genome assembly GCA_028876695.1 of Acidobacteriota bacterium. GTDB lineage: Bacteria > Acidobacteriota > Terriglobia > Acidiferrales > UBA7541 > Palsa-295. The sequence goes on from JAGWRH010000374.1 coordinate 1,268, forward strand.
GGCATTTTCCTCCAGAGTCCAGTTGGTGCGCGCGGCGAAAATCGATCGGCGGGTCATGAAGCGTCAGCGCGGTTCGCAAGAATCATGTAGGTGACGACCGCGGTACCGATCGGTTTCTTTCGGTCATCGAAAATATCCACGCGAGCGACGCAGATCGTGGCGCCCATGCGCAAGAAATGAGCTCGGGCGAAGACGCGGCCACCCGCCACCGGGCGAAAGTAGTTGATCTTCATCTCTACCGTAGTGATCGGGCGGTGACTGCCAAGCAGATAATGCAACGCGACGCCGGCCGCCACGTCCGCCAGCGTCGCATGCACTCCGCCGTGAAGCATTTCGGCGCTGTTGAGCAATTCCTGGCGAACGGAACATTCCACAGTGAGGCCGTCGCGGTGAAGCGCCGCGAGCCGCACGCCCAGGTGGCTGGCAAAATAAATTTTCGCGAGCACCTCGCGCACTTGCGCGGCCGAAAGCTTTTCGGTTTTCATGGCGCGGGATTAGAGAACTCGCTCGTGGGAATAGCCGGCGGCGTCGAGATTGGCGCGTATTTCGGCGATGTGCTCCGGGCCGCGCGTTTCCATGGTGATATCGATCACCGCGTCGCCGAGGAGAACTCCGTAATGCGAGCGGTCGTACATCGTTTCGACAATGTTGGCTTTGTGCTCGGCGATCACCGCCGCCAGGTGTTGCAGCGAACCGGGATGGTCAGGCAGATGAATCCGCACCCGTAGCAGGCGACCGTCTTTGACCAGGCCGCGTTCGATGATGCGCGAGAGCAGCGAAACGTCGATGTTCCCGCCGCCCACAAAGACCGCCACTCTTTTGCCGGTGAAAGGAATCTTGTGCTGCGCGACGGCGGCAGTCGCCACGGCGCCCGCGCCTTCGGTGAGGGTTTTTTCTTTTTCGAGCAGCAAGAGGATGGCGTTGGCGATTTCTTCCTCATCAACGGTCACGATATCGTCGACATATTTGCGGACCAGCGGAAAAGTAATCTCTCCCGCACGGCGCACGGCGATGCCATCCGCAATCGTGACTTTCGCCGGCAACGTGACAGGCCCATTGCGGTCGATAGCAGCCTTCATGGATGGCAGCTTGGAGGTCTGAACGCCGATTACTCTGACGCCTGGCTTTAGCTCTTTTACCGCGCAAGCAATGCCGGCGATCAACCCGCCTCCGCCGATGGGGACGACGAACACGTCGATTTCCGGCTGCTGCTCAAGCATTTCGATTCCCGCCGATCCCTGGCCATCGATAACCGCTTCGTCGTCGAACGGATGTACAAACGTGAGGCCATGTTCCCGGCAGCGGCGCACGGCTTCGTGACAAGTCTCGTCGTAATTCGTCCCGGCCAGGATCACTTCCGCGCCGTAATTCCGCGTAGCGGAGACTTTGACAATCGGAGTATTGACCGGCATGCAGATTTGCGCCGATATGCCGCGCTTGGTGGCATGGTAGGCGACGGCCTGCGCGTGATTCCCTGCCGAGGCGGCGATGACGCCGCGGCGCTTTTCCGTGTCGCTCAGGAGCAGGATTTTGTTCAGCGCGCCGCGTTCCTTGAACGCGCCGGTCATTTGGAGGTTCTCGAGCTTAAAGTAGACATCATTCCCGGTGAGCTTCGAAAATGTTTCAGAACGCGAGAATGGCGAGACATAGATCGAGTCGCGAATCCGCGCCGTGGCGGCCTGAATGGATTTGAGGGTTACCATAGGAGCGGTGAATAGTGACTAGTGGTTAGTGACTGGTGGAGTGCCGAAGCGCGATTTTGGCTGTCGTCAGCGAAGGCGCGAAGCGTGTGACCGACACGGTGTAGAGAACTGTATCGATTAGAGTGGTACGCGATCCTTTGTTTTCTGCAACTTACGGGTGGTTCTAATCGTTCGGTGTATCGGTTAGAACATCGGTGATCAGTTGTTCGAGAGGCTGGAGGCTCGAGGCTGGAAGCTGGAACTGGAACCGGAACCCGGGTCTCGGGGAGAAATTGTAGATGTGCGGGTGCGCCGCCAAGTTCCGGGTAGAAAAGGGACCGATTGTTTATTTTCAATAAGTTAGAGGTGTTTCTAATCGAACGGCAGTTTCGGGTAGGATTGGGAAGTTGGAGGCCAGAGGCTGTTCTAGAGGCCAGAGGCTGGAGGTTAGAGCCTCGAACACGGACGGAGGCGCGCGAATTATGAGGAATTAGGCATGCCGGGCGGGTGCTGCTCCCGTCGCGCGCGCCGACCGCGCACATGCCGCTTTTCGCCACCGCCATTGCTCCTTCCCCTGCTCTAGTAAATCAAAACCGCGCGCACAAAACCATCTACCGTTAGCACACCTCCGCGGCGAACGCAAGCGTAAAGCTGGGCGCGCTTTGCGACGGATCGAGACACCTGCAGCAAGGTTCAAAGTTGAATGTGCATCGGATCGCGGCACGTCCGCGCGTTCCCATCTGGTTTGAGATGAATTTCCAGCAAGAACGGCGCAAAACCAGGATATGTGATTAGGAGCCGGTACGTACCTGCCGCTATTCCAGGCAACGCAAATTTGCCGCTCGAATTGCTTGATGCATCAGCTAGGACGGCGCCCCTCCGCTTATCGTCCAACAGTAGCACTCGAGCATTCCCTATGGCCGCGCCCATGGAATCGAGAATGTCGCCGCAGACGGCTGCGACCGTCATAGGCGGACGTGGAACACGTTGAGCGAAGCCCAAGCCGCAATCTGACCAACCGAGATACCCGTCCAATTCTTTCGAACCGGCTTTCGGATTGAAGGCGACGCCGATCATTCCCTTGATCTGTTCGCCGTCCGATGCGCGGAGATCAGACGGGTTAAGACGGATGAAATAAAGGCCCGTTGGGACAGTGTCGGGAAAGCTGAAATGACCTTGATCGTCGGAGTGGATTGTGGCGATTACGCGTCCGGAGACAGCTTCTAGAAGCGAGAGCGAGAGTGGAATCTGCGATTCGTTAGGGTAGTAGCTTGGCGCGAGCATCTGCCCGCCGAGCGACCTGACCTGAAGCGGCGGTACATTTGGCCATTGCAGCGTAATTGTAAGATCCGTCGGTCCCCCGGGTGAAACGTCGATATTCGCACCGTCTGCAATATAGGCGTCGTGGTCGGCCT
>JAGWRH010000375.1 GCA_028876695.1 Acidobacteriota bacterium
CGCATTGACGCGGAGCTGTTCCGGTCGATTCCCGCGGACTTGATGTTCCGGTTCAATTTTGTGCCGTTGTCGTCGCATGACGGCACGCTGGTGATTGCCGTGTCTGATCCCAGCCAGGTGATGCTGAGCGACGAATTGCCGTTGCTGCTGGGGAAGAAGCTGGCAATACGCGTGGCAACGCCGCGGCAGATCAGCGATCTGCTGAAGCGCACGGAACAATCGCAGCGCGTCCTCGATCAGGCGACGGAAGGTTTCACGCTGCAAGTCGTTCACGACGAGGAAAACGACGAGGATATCACCGTCGAAAAGCTCACCGGAGAAGCGGGCGTAAGCCCGGTGGTGCGCCTGGTGGACACGATCATCTTCACCGCGCTCGAGCGGCGCGCCAGCGACATTCACATCGAAACGCGCAATTCCGAAGTGGTCGTCAAATATCGCATCGACGGCGTGCTGCAATACGCCATGAAGCCGCTCGACAAGGAATGGCACGCCACGATTCTTTCCCGCGTAAAAGTGATGAGCGAGCTGGATATCGCCGAACGCCGCGTGCCGCAGGACGGACGATTCCGCGTCGGCTACAAAGGCCGCGATGTGGACTTCCGTGTCTCGATCATGCCGTCGGTGCACGGCGAAGACGCGGTGCTCCGCATTCTCGATAAAGAAACGTTGAGCGAGAAATTCCGCAACCTCACCCTGGACGTGGTGGGATTCGAGGCCGACGAACTCGGCCGATTCCGCCGCTACATCCACGAGCCGTACGGCATGGTGCTCGTGACCGGCCCAACCGGTTCCGGCAAAACGACCACACTCTACGCCGCGGTCAATGAAATTAAGAACGACGAAGATAAAATCATCACCATCGAAGATCCGGTGGAATACCAGGTCCGTGGCATCACCCAAATTCCCGTCAACGAAAAGAAGGGCCTTACGTTCGCCCGCGGGCTGCGCTCGATCCTGCGGCACGATCCCGACAAGATCATGGTCGGCGAAATCCGCGATCAGGAGACGGCGCAGATCGCCATCAACTCGGCGTTGACCGGCCATCTCGTGTTCACCACGGTTCACGCCAACAACGTCACGGATGTGATCGGCCGCTTCATCAACATGGGCGTCGAACCGTACAATTTCGTATCCGCGCTCAACTGCATTCTGGCGCAGCGCCTGGTGCGCGTGATCTGCGATCACTGCAAAAAGCGCGTCGCGTATTCCGCCGAAGAACTGCGGGAGTCGGGCCTCGATCCCGCGGAGTGGGGAAAGGTGCCATTCTACGAAGGCGCCGGATGCCTCGAATGTTCCGGCAGCGGCTATCGAGGGCGTACGGCCATCACCGAACTGCTCGATCTTTCCGATCGAATTCGCGAAATGATCATCGACCGGCGGCCCACCTCGGAAATCAAACGCACCGCGCGCGCCGAGGGAATGACGTTTCTGCGTGAATCGGCGCTCAAAAAAGTGCGCGCCGGCGCCACCACGCTGCGCGAAATCAACAAGGTGACGTTCCTTGACTAGTCCGGCAGCCGCGGGAGTGCTGGGCGCGCAGTCTGCTCCAGCCGGCTTTTTCTCCAAAATCGAGCGCTGGCTGCAGGCCATGCCACACCCGGCGCTGGCCGTGGAAATCGGCGCCGGATTCGTAGCGGCGGCGCGCTGGGGCGTATCGCGCGGCAGCCTGGATGCATACGCCGTCGAGGAATTGCCGGCCGGCAGCGTCATGCCGTCACCCGTCGAGACGAATATCGTTCAGCCCGATGCCGTCCGCGGCGCCTTGCGTCGCGTGTTGAACAAAATTTCGCATCGCAGCGCAACGCTCGCGCTTTTAATTCCCGATCCCTCGGTGCGCGTCTTCGTCCTGCCGTTTGAAGATCTGCCGCACCGCGCCGACGACGCGTTGCCCTTGCTGCGCTGGCGCCTGAAGAAAAGCGTGCCATTCGACGTGGACGAGACGCAGGTCTCCTGGATGCGCCAGTCGGGTCGCCACGGCAGCCTGGAAGTGGTCGCCGCGATCGCGCGCCAAACGATCTTGCGCGAATACGAACAGGTTTTGGAATCGCTCGATGCGCGCCCGGGCGTGGTGCTTAGTTCCACGCTCGCCGTCCTGCCTTTGCTCGAGCCGTCCGGGGCCACGCTGCTCGCGCGGTGTTGCGGCGCAACGTTGACAACGGCGATCGTCTATGGCGAATCGCTTTGCGTCTATCGCGCCACGGAGCTTTCAGCGGGCGCCCACCCGTTCGAGCCGCAGTCGGTGCTCGACGAAGTCTTTCCCGCGGCGGCCTATTTTCAGGATGTCTGGGGCCGCGACATCGATCGCGCCTGCCTCGCCGGTTTTGGCGAAACTAGCGATCTCGTTCGCGATGCGCTGAGCCGCGAGTTCCGCATCGGCGTCCAGCCGATTTCCGCGTCCTCGCGAGCGCAGCGGCTGGATGCCCAGGGCAGGACATTGCTTCGACAGGGCTTGGACGGGCTCGCTGGCTGGGCCATGAACGGGGCTTCGTGAACGGGTACTCGGCATGAATCTTCGTCTCAATTTAGCGACTTCACCCCAAGCCAATAACCGCCCCTTCCTTGCGGCGTCCGTGGCCGGCGGAATCGTCGCGCTGATTGCGTTGGTGCTGCTGGTCCACGCGGTCTATTCTTCGTGGCAGGACCAGCGCCTGCTGCGCGCCCAGACCAGCGCCCTCGAGGCCCAGATCCGCGCGAGCGAGCGGCAGCAACAACAGCTCGCCGCCTATTTTCGCGGCGCGGACGTGCATCGCATCCTCAACCGTTCGGAGTTTCTGAACTCGCTCATCGACGCGCGCAGCTTTCCGTGGACCGGTATTTTCTCCGATCTGGAGCGCACCTTGCCGCCTGGCGTGCGCGTCGTGAGCATTTCGCCGCAACTGAAAAACGGCCGCGCCGAAGTCTCGCTTCTGGTGGGCGCGCAATCGGGCGCGAGCGAAGTGCAATTCCTGAAAGCGATGGAAAGCTCCAGGGTTTTTAGCGGCCTGGTCGTGAAAAACGTCAGGCATTCCGATGATCCCGGATCGCGGGATACTCTCCTGATCGATCTTACGGTCTGGTATTCGACAACATGAAATTCGACCAGTGGCCAGCTTGGAAGAAAGGAATTGCCGCCGCGCTTTTCGTTCTCGTGGCCGCGGATCTGTTGCTCGTCATCGCCCGATGGCAAATCGGACGCCAGGGACCGCGGGAGATGAACGCCCGCGCTGTTCGCCTGATGGAACAGGCGAAGCTCTTGC
>JAGWRH010000376.1 GCA_028876695.1 Acidobacteriota bacterium
AACCTGGAAATGGGCGCGGGACAGGCGTGGGTGCGGCCCAGCGGGCTCAAGCTGACGCAACTGAACGTTCACATGGGGGCGGGACAGCTCGATCTGGATTTGACAGATCTGAAACCCGGCAATTTGCAGGCGGATGTGGAAGGCGGGGCGGGACAGGCGCGCATTCGCTTGCCGAAGGACGAGGGCGTCCGCGTGCTCGCCTCCGGCGGAATTGGGAGCATCAATGCGGATGGCCTGACGCGCCAGGGCGACGCATACGTCAATGCGGCTTACGGAAAATCAGCGCAGAATATCGAGATGACGGTACACGGCGGCGTGGGCGAGATCGATTTGACCGAAGCGCAGTAGCATCTCACCTGACGGAAAGCGCGCCGCGAGCCCCGCAGCCGATGGAAGACGCGACTAGCCGCGGCGAGCGGCTCAGACGGCGACCGGGTGATTTGGGCGATCCATGGCGCGTTACTCACTCGTCGCATGCGCGGCGGTTGGCTTTGACCGTGGAGCGATCGTCCGATACAGTCCAAAATATCATTGCATCAGGCGAAGGTTGGACCCGCCGCCTTAAAGGCGTCGCCACACTCTGCCCTGCGGCGGGATAAGGAGCTGAATTTGGCGCGACCGATCATTACGCTGACCACGGATTTCGGCACGGGCGACTACTTCGTCGGCGCGATGAAGGGCGTGATTTTGAGCATCAACCCCGAAGTGCAGATCGTGGACCTCTCGCATAACGTGCTGCCACACGACGTGCTGGATGGCGCGCTCACGATCGGGCAGGCGTATAAATATTACCCCGCGAAAACTGTGCACGTGGTGGTAGTCGATCCGGGCGTGGGCAGCACGCGGCGGCCGATCCTGGTGGCCGGCGATCAGCACTATTTCGTGGGGCCGGATAACGGCGTGTTTTCGTCCGTGTACGATCAGTCGGAAGCGCTGCACGTCTGGCACATCATTTCCGAACATTACTTCCGGCAGCCGGTGAGCAACACGTTCCACGGGCGCGATATTTTCGCGCCAGTGGCGGCATGGCTGACGAAATCGTGGCAGACGTCGGCCTTCGGGGAATCGATCACCGACTTCGTCCGATTTGGGATTCCCAAGCCCAAAGCGAACGGGAATACCGTGAAGGGCGTGGTGCTGCGCGTGGATCACTTCGGGAATTTGATCACGAATTTGACGCCAGCGGACGTGCCGGCACTGGCCGCAGAAGGCGCGAAATTCACCATCAAGGCGGGCAACGGGCAGATCACGAAACTCGTACCGACGTTCTCGCAAGGCGGGGCGGGAGAAGCCGTGGGCGTGATTGGCTCGACCGGTTACCTGGAAATTGCGATGAATAAAGGAAACGCGTCGCGAGCGCTCGGGGCCACGCGCGGCGCAGAAGTAACGGTGGAATTAGGCTAGCCGCAGTTCCCTTCCGCAGAGTCAAATGCCGGCTACATTGCGAAGATGCACTAGCGCTCGCGCGGGGCGCGTGCGACGGCGTGCGCCTTGGTACGTTCCGCGGCGGCACGCGCGGCGACCGGCGCAACGGATGGAGACTCGCCGGGAGCGGCACCCGACGGGGCATCCGATCCAGACGCTCCTGGCGTGCCCGGCTGCAGGCGCTTGATCTTCACGCGCGAAATGCGCCGGCGATCCATTTCCATCACGGTGTAGCGGTAGCCGCCTTCCTCAAAGCTCTCGCCGCCGCGTGGGATAAAACCGAGGCGCGCGAGCGCGTAGCCGGCGACGGTCGAATAGGAGGGATCCTCCGGCACCGCGATATTGTATTGCGTTTCCAGATCGCGCACGTTCACGGCGCCGTCGAAAATCATGGAGCCGTCGGGCAGAGTTAGCGGACGCTCCACCACGTCGAATTCGTCGTGAATTTCGCCGATCAGCTGTTCGAGGATGTCTTCGAGCGTGGCAAGCCCGAGAATGCTGCCGAACTCGTCCACGACCATGGCAAGGCCCACGCGGCGCGCCAGGAGATCCCGCAGCAGTTCGCTGGCCGGCTTGCTTTCGGGCACGATAGCGACTTCGCGGAGGAAATTCGTCAGCCGAAATGACGCGGGGTCGCCTTCGTGCGCGCGCGAGCGGTCGAGCAAAGCCCACATCACGTCCTTCAAGTGAACGAAGCCGAGAATGTGGTCGAGCGAACCTTCGTACACGGGAATGCGCGAACGCTGCGTGGTGGCGAACATCTGCATCGTGTCGTCAATCGAGGCGTCGGACGGCAGCGCGTGAATATCCGGGCGCGGCACCATGATTTCGCGGACCAGCACCTGGCGGAGCTCCAGCGCGTTCTGCACGAATTTGGCTTCGGATGTGGGGAGTAATCCCAAATCGCGCACTTGTTGGATCATCACCTGCAGCTCTTCGATGGATCGGACGAGCGTGTGGCTTTGCGGGGAGAGAATGCCCAGCGCGCCGACCACTTTGTCGGAGAAGCCGTCGAGAAAGTCGATGGCCCACCCGAACGTATGCACGAACCAGTAGAACGGCCGGGCGATTAGCAGCGCGACGCGTTCGGCGCCCGCCAGGCTCAGGGCCTTGGGGACCAGCTCGCCAAATACGACCTGCAAGATGGTGAGCAAGCCAAAGACGATTACAACAGCAGCGCTATGCTCGGCAATGGTTGCCCAGCGCGGCGTCATTTCGTTGACGAAAGGCTGCAAGACGGAGACCAGCGTAACCTCGCCGAGGTAGCCGAGCGAGAGGCTGGCGATGGTCATGCCGACTTGCACGCCGGAGACGACGCGCCCGAGATCGGCGAGCAGGCTTTCGACGATTTTGGCGCGCGGATCGCCCTGCTGCACCAGCTGGCGAATTCGCGATAGCCGCACCGCCACGAGCGAGAACTCCGAGGCGGCGAAGAACGCGTTCATGCCAATCAGGAGAAAGATGCCGAAGATCTGGATGGCGGTCATGGTGTGGCGGCGATGCGGGGGCTCGCTGCGATTCGGCGGCGTGCGTTCGCGCGCACCTGGGCGCCATTCAAGCTTGACAGGCACTCGCAGGCCGGGAGGAACCCCATCACCGCGATTTTATCAGGATGGCGTCGGACAGAGCAGCCGGGCGGGCCAGCGGAAACCGGGAGAGCAACAGCAGTCCGCGGAAATCCTGCCACGAAAAAAAAGCTCCTAAGCCCCGCGCGATGCGAGCGCGGGCAGAGCTTAGGAGCCGTTGGAAATTAAACAGTGAAAGAGCTGCCGCAGCCGCAGGTGCTCTTCACTTGAGGATTATTGAATTTGAATCCGGCACCTTCGAGCGTCTCGATGTAATCGATCGAAACGCCGTCCAGGTACATTTCGCTCATCTGATCGACGAGGACCTTCAAGCCGTCAAACTCGTACACGGTGTCGGCGTTCTCGTTGACTTGATTCTCGAACGCCATTCGGTAGCTGAAGCCGGAGCAGCCGCCGCCAACGACGGCGACGCGAAGAGCCGTCGGAACGGGATTCTGCTGCGAAAGAATCTCTTTCACCTTCGTGACAGCCACGGGAGTCAATTGAACCATGCTGGATCCTCCAAAATCGAGCGCCGAACGCACGCGCTGCGAGCCTAGACTACGAAAACATTATAACAGATGCTGGCAAGTGTATCACTCTGGCGCGCTACCGTCCTGGAAAAAGGGATGCCTCGGCCACCCTGTAGACCGCGCGAGGCCTGCCGAGATTTGCCGCACACGCAAAAAATCGCGGGGGATACGGCAGGTAGCTGCGGCATTCGCAGCGCTACCCTGTTAAAATCATAAGCTTACATGCCACATACCATCAGCTTGATTCCCGGAGACGGGATCGGACCCGAAGTATCGAGAGCTGTCCAGCAGATCATTGAAGCGGCGGGAATTGCGATTCGCTGGGAGGAAACCAGCGCGGGGGGCGATATCGAAATTACGGATTTCATGAAGTCCCCGGCGGTGCTGTCGATTCTGAAGAATCGCGTGGCGCTCAAAGGCCCGCTGGCTACGGCGGTCGCTACCGGGCCACCGAGCCTGAACGTGCAACTGCGGAAAGCGCTCGATCTATACGCCAACGTCCGACCAGTGGAGAACCTGGCCGGGGTCGCGTCGCGCTATCAGAACGTGGATATGGTTCTGATCCGCGAAAATACCGAAGACCTCTACGCCGGACTCGAACATACGGTGGTGCCAGGCGTGGTTGAAAGCCTGAAGATCATCACCGAAAGAGCGTCCACGCGGATCGCGCGGTTTGCGTTCGAATACGCGCGCAAATGGGGCCGCAAGCGCATCCATGCGATACACAAGGCGAACATCATGAAGATGTCCGACGGGCTGTTTTTGACGTCGATTCGCAAAGTGGCCGAGCAGTACCCCGAAATCGAATACCAAGAGATGATCATCGATAACGCGTGCATGCAGATGGTCCTGAACCCCTGCCAATTCGACATGCTGTTGCTGACGAACCTTTATGGCGACATCATGAGCGACCTGGCGGCGGGACTAGTCGGCGGGCTCGGAGTGGTGCCCAGCGGGAATATCGGCGAGACTTGCGCGATTTTCGAAGCGGTACACGGCACCGCGCCGGACATCGCGGGCCAAGGAATCGCGAATCCCACGGCACTGCTGATGAGCGCGATCATGATGTTGCGGCACATAAACGAAACGCAGGCAGCGCTCGATATCGAGCGCGCGCTGCAGAAGGTGTACACCCAAGGCAAGAATTTGACCCGCGACGTGGGCGGCAGCGCGACGACGGCCGACTTCACCGAGGCGGTGATTCGCGAACTGCGGACCTAACGAGACGAGCGGCATCCGGCTTTCACGTAACCCGGCGGTGCGCTAGAATGCGTGGCGAACATTCGGATTATCTAACCAATGAACTCACCGGCGAACAAAGCGGCCGCGGACACGCAGAAAAAGGGCGACTTCGAGAAATCGCTCGTGCGGCTGGAAGAAGTGGTGAAGCGGCTGGAGAGCGCCGACCTCTCGCTCGACGAAGCTATGAAACTCTTCGAAGAGGGCGTGAAGCTTTCGCGCGAATGCCAGAAGCAGCTGGAAGAGGCGGAAGGACGCGTCGAAATCCTGCTGAAAAAAGCGGACGGCAAGATCGCCGCCGAGCCGTTCGAGCCGGAAAATGAATCGTCATAGCCAGCCGCGCGGCGTGCGTGGCTCCTATCGCCGCGCTTACCCCGCCGCCCTCGCATGACCACGCCGGATTTCTTTCAGGCCGACCATTCGGCGATTGAAGCCGCGCTCGAGCGCGCGCTGCCATCCGAAACCACGCCGCCGGAAACCATACACCGCGCCATGCGCTATAGCGTATTCGCGGGAGGAAAGCGCGTCCGGCCGATTCTGTGCCTGGAGGCGGCGCGGATGTTCAACGACAACCTGGAGGGCGCGATTCGCGCGGGATGCGCGCTCGAATTCATTCATACCTACTCGTTGATTCACGACGACCTGCCGGCGCTCGATAACGACGATCTGCGCCGCGGCAAAGCCACCAACCACAAAGTGTTTGGCGAGGCGATGGCGATTCTGGCCGGCGATGGCCTGCTGACGCTGGCGTTCGAAACCCTTGCGAACGCGCCCATCGAGCCCGCACAGCGCGTGCGCGTGATCTCCGAGGTGGGCGCCGCGGCGGGGACGATTCGCGGGATGGTTGGAGGCCAGGTGGCGGACGTGGAAGCAGGCGGCAAGGCCGTCGATGCGGCGACGCTCGAATATATTCACCGCTCGAAAACGGCCGCTCTGATTCGCGGCTCGATTGTAGCGGGCGCAATCGCCGGTGGCGCGGCGGACGCGGATGTGGAGCGCCTGCGCCGATTCGGAGATCTGATCGGCTGGGCTTTTCAGGTGGTGGACGATATTTTGGACGTCGAGGAATCGTCAGCGGCGCTGGGAAAAACGGCGGGCAAGGATCAAGAGCAGCAGAAAGCGACCTACGCGGCTTACTATGGGCTGCAGAAGTCGCGCTCGATCGCGGCCGATTTGGAAACGCGCGCGCTCAAGGAACTCGAGCCGTTTGGCGGGCGTGCGAATCGGCTGAAGCAACTGGCACAATTTTTGGTCGCGCGACGCTCCTAGAGCGACGCTTCAATCCGTTCACGGACAGTCCCAGCTTTGGACTTCGCGATGCGACACCAATTATCGGGAAACACTCCGCCACCGCATAAAAAACCCGAAAAAGAGCGCATTGACGTGTTGCTCGTTGAACGCGGGCTGACGCCATCGCGCGAACGCGCGCAGGCTTTGCTGCTGGCCGGGCACGTGCGCGTCGATGGCGCCGCCATCGCGAAAGCCGGGACGCGGGTGGCCATCGACGCCCGCATCGAACTCGCCGGCGAATCGAATCCATACGTCAGCCGCGGCGGACTGAAACTGGAAGGCGCGCTGGACGATTTCGGCGTGAGCGCGCGAGGGAAAGTCTGCCTGGACGTGGGAAGTTCCACTGGCGGATTCACTGATTGCCTGCTGCA
>JAGWRH010000377.1 GCA_028876695.1 Acidobacteriota bacterium
GGACGCGCGTCTAATCGATACAGTTCACGTGGCAATCGTTTTCGCCAGGCTCTCGCGATGCGGCTGTCTTTGCGTTTCCAGCTTCAAGCCGCGAGCGTCCAGAATTCTTGCATCCCCATTCACCCTTGGGATATAAACGGCAGGCTATCGCTATCGTTCGACTCGCTCGCGGCAGCCGCGCTTCGCGAAACGCAGCGGTCCGCTGGCGCGTCACACTACCTTCTGGTGTCGATGTTCCGAAAATCGGTGGGGGAATCGCATGAATAAGACTGCACGTTGTATCGTCACGCTGCTGCTCGCCGCTGTCATGGCGCCGCTGGCGCTGGCGCAGGTGGGGGGAGAGGAAACGCAGGCACCCGCGCAAGGGGCCGCTCCCGCGCGCCGCATCGCTCCGCCTCCCGGCATGTTCATGGCGCCTCCGCCGCCGCATGGCACCGTGCAAAATTATCACCCTGTTACCAACGACATGCTCCTGCATCCGAGTCCTGACGACTGGCTCATGTACAGCCGCACCTACGATGCCTGGCGCTACAGCCCCCTGAAGGAAATCAACACCAAAACCGTCAAGGATCTGCGCATGGCCTGGGCTCTGGGCCTGCCGGCCGGCACCACCGAGACCATTCCCATCGTGCACAACGGCGTGATGTACACCATCGTTCCCGGCGGCGACGTCATGGCCATCGACGCCACCAACGGCAATATCGTCTGGGAATACGTCCGCAAATATAAAGAGCCCGCCCTCGGCCGTTCCGAACGCACCAAGACCATCGCCATTTATAAGGACATGGTTTACTTCACCGCGCCCGATGGCTATGTCGTCGCGCTCGACGCTGCCACCGGCAACGTCAAATGGGAAACCTACAAGACCGACACGCAGAATACTTCCGGAGCGATCGTGGTCGATGGCAACGTGGTTTCCGGCGGAACGTGCGGCAAGGGTCGCGAGAGCTGCTTCATCGAAGCCGATAATGCCGATACGGGACAAAAGGCGTGGCGTTTCTATATCGTCCCTGGTCCCGGCGATCCCGGTTACGATTCCTGGAACGGAGCCGATACAACCAACGACACCGCGTCCACCTGGGGACTGCCCGGAACCTTCGATCCCGTTCGCGACGTGCTCTATTGGGGCACCGCCAATCCTTCGCCCTACGAGCGCCTCGCGCGCCACAACGGGAATCCCGACGGCACCTCGCGCGTCGCGCCCGCCGACCTTTACAGCAACTGCACCCTGGCGCTCGATCCCCACACCGGTAAGCTCTTCTGGTACTACCAGCATCTGCCGGCCGACGACTGGGATACAGACCACACCCACGAACGAACATTAGTCCGGGAAAAATTCGATCCCGATCCCAAGGCCGTGAAGTGGTACAACACCACCGTTCCGCGCGGCTCCATGCACGACGTGGCGGCGATGGTCGGCGAAAGCGGCATCATGTTTGTGCTCGACCGTAACGACGGCACGTTCCTGTGGGCCGAGCCGATTCCCTACGACACGCCGAATACCGCCATTTCCAATATCGATCCCAAAACCGGAAAGACGGAAATCAACTGGGACGTGGTGATGAAGCATCCCGGCGATCATCACGTGATCTGCTATTGGAACGGCCGCAGTTATTGGCCCACTGCCTATGACCCGGTGACGAATTCTCTCTACACCGGCTACGTGGACAACTGCCTGGACATGACCGCGAACACCACCAGCGGAATGCGCCACGGCATTCTGCGCGAGGGCCATCCGGCCGATTCCATTGCAGGAATCGCCAAAGTAAATCTCTCGACGGGCGAGATGACGCGTTTCGCCACGGGCATGTCTCCCGGAACGGGCAGTCTTCTGGCCACCGCCGGCGGACTGATCTTCCACGGCGATATCAACCGACACTTCAGCGCCTACGATGCTGCGAGCGGAAGGCAGCTCTGGGATTCGATTCTCGGCGGGCCGATTTCGGTGAGCACCATCACCTACGCGGTGAATGGCAGGCAGTACGTTTCCGTGATCACCGGAGACAATCTGGCCGAGCCCGTGCTGTCCCGGCAATCCGGCGTCTACCTGAATCGCGGGCAGAATACGATTTATACCTTCGCCCTGCCGCAGAAGTAATCCGGCTCGCTGGATTTGGATTTTCGCGCCGCGGCCCCGCGCGACAAAAACGCAAGCATCTCGCCTAGGCGTGCGTCAGAGAACCAGGGCCGCGCTCTAGCGCGTTGCTCAGCCGCCGGATCGTTTCGCGCAAGCGTACCGCGAGATCGACCACCGTTTGCAGCCGCTGCGCGTCCGTTGCCCCGAGCCGTTCGCTGTGCCCCAGCACCAGCTCGGCGTTGCCCAGAATTCCCGTGAGCGGATTATTGATCTCATGCCGGAATATCGTGCCGAGATCGCCGTTCACCACCGCCCAAGGCGGACCCAGCAGCGATTCGGACATGCGCGCCCAGCGGATTCGCCGCGCCAGAAGCGCGACAGCGAGCGAAACAAAATCCCCGGCGCGCGCCACGAATTCCACGTCGCCCTCGGCGACCATCGGCGCCGCCTCTGCC
The DNA here is from genome assembly GCA_028876695.1 of Acidobacteriota bacterium. Taxonomy (GTDB): domain Bacteria; phylum Acidobacteriota; class Terriglobia; order Acidiferrales; family UBA7541; genus Palsa-295. Next base: position 2,533 of record JAGWRH010000377.1, read on the forward strand.
CGCCGCTGCAGCGGACCGAGAAAAATAACCGGTGCGAACGCGACGAACGGCCGCAGCGCATCCGGCAGAGGATCGCTTTCCACTAGGTCTCCGTCGATCAGAATCGCTTCCGGGGAATTCTGCGACGCGAGCAGCCGCAGTTCGGGCAAATTTGATGCGAGCGTCGCACGGCAATCGTCGGACAGCGCCGAAAAAGCTCTTGCCAGGCGCTCGCCCAGCAATGCGTCGGCGACCGCGATCAGGGCACCGCGTTCCGAAACGACCGCGAGGTCGATGGCGAGGTTCATCGCCGCGTATTCCTTCCACCTGCTCTGGTGCGCTTCACGATTGCGGTTTCGCCTTCGGCGCCGGAGAAGGCGGTTGTAGGTTCCGTTTTCTCTGGCCTCCGCCGCTCCAGCAGCTGGTTGGCGGCGAGCTTCAACTCCTCGACCAAAAACGGTTTTGCGAGATACGGCAAAGCGTTGGGTTCGAGAAATGCGCGCGTCTGCGGCGACAGCAGGTCTCCGGTGACGAACAGCATGCGATCGAGCAGCGGGCTCCCAGCGCGGCGCAGGCTGTTGTAAATCGCCTGCCCATCGATGCGCGGCATGCGCAGGTCGCAGATGACCAGGTCATATTGATTGCGCGACAGGCGCCGCAGCCCCTCCTGGCTGTCGAGCACGGCTTCCACGCGGTGCCGGTCCTCGCGCAGCACGTCCGCAATCAGTTGGGCGACGGTGCGTTCGTCCTCGATCACCAGAATGCGCGCCGGAGATTTTATTTCGCTCCCTTCCGGCGCGCCGCTCGCCGCCGCTGGCTCGCGCGATTCCGCGGCCGGCGCGCCGGGAGCTTCCATGACGGGCAAAGTGACGACAAAACGCGCGCCCGATGCCGGCTGGTTTTCGAAGGTGACCTCGCCATGGTGCTGCTGCACGATGCCGTACAAGATCGAAAGTCCCAGGCCGGTCCCCGCGCCCAAAGGCTTACTGGTGAAAAACGGATCGAAAATGCGCGAGGCGATTTCCGGCGGAATGCCAGGGCCGTCGTCGGAAACTTCGAGCACGATACGGCCGCGCGCCGCTGCTCCGGCCCTGTCCGCGACATGGCGGGTGCGAATCCATACGTGGCCATGGCCGCGGGATTCGAGAATCGCCTGTTCCGCGTTGACGAGCAGATTCAGCACCACCTGCTGCAGTTGATAGGGGTCGGCGAGCGTTGCCGGCAAACCGGGCGCGAGTTCGCACTGGACCACGATATCCTCGACGCGCAGCTCGTAGCTGCGCAAAGCCAGCGTGCGTTCGACGACTTCGTTCAGATCCACACGGGTTCTCTCGGAACGGGATTGGCGCGCGAAGTAAAGGAGGTTTTTTACGATTCTCCGCGCGCGTTCGGCCTCCTGATAAACCCGTTCCGCTTCGGATAAATGATCTGGCCGCAGACGCCTGCCGAGCAGAAGCTGCGTGTACCCCATGATGGCCGTAAGGGGGTTATTCAGCTCGTGCGCGATTCCGGAGACGAGCTGGCCGAGCGCGGCCATTTTTTCAGTCTGTAACATATTGGATTGCCGTGCGGGCTGGACGGCGAAGGCGTCTTCGGCGCACAGCAAAAGACCCTCGGACCCAGGAAGTTTTGCCCGCAGCGCGACCCGCAAAGGAACGCCACTTTCAAGATGCGCGTCCACGATGCGCGGCAGCGGCGCGCCAGGTTGTTTCCACAGCTTGGAAAGTTCGTCCCGATCCGCGTGGAAGTGGATCTTCGGCATTCCCGAACGCCCGCTGGCTTTCGGCAAGCCGAGCAGTTCGCGAGCGCGAGCATTGGCGCGCTGAATCGCGCCGGCGCGGTCGATGATCAACAATGCTTCGGCGCTGGAGTCAAAGACCGCGTTGAAAGCTTCCTCTGCAGCCGCCTGATTCTTCAGGGGGATGCGACTTTTAGCGCGAGAGCGAGCGGGCGGGAGATTTTCCCGGTTCCGCGGCGGAGACGCGAGGAGTTCGTACACAGGCATCTGAAAGCCAGCGTCGCAAGCCATCACCACCGCCCGTAAACGATCCAATAGCCCGAAAGCAGCGCGAGGCCAATGGTGATCGCGTATTCGAGGCCGCGACGAATGGCGCGCGTGACTTTCGAGCTCCCGGTGATATTCCACGCCGTGCGCATGCACGACTGCTTGCACACACGTCGCCAAGCGGCGTTCCGTTAAAGTGGCGCGTTTTCTGGAAGTTGAGTTCCGGCGGTGAGGAACGAAACGGACGCCTTTCCCAGTTCGAAACGCAGGCCGGGCGATCTTCCCGACTAGGAACCGAGCGAGGACGCCCTGTGAGTCAATATCGAGGTTCGAAGCAGTTAATTGGAGCGCGATTCGGAATCGTACTGCTTGAGTTTGCGGTAGAGGGTGGTCTTCCCAATTCCGAGCAGGCGCGCGGCGGCCAGCTTGTCGCCGGAAGATTCGCGCAGGGCGCGCAGAATGGCGCGGCGCTCCAGTTCTTCGAGGGGCAAGAGTTCGTCCGATTGCGGTAAACGGTCGTGACCGCCGTAGTGCAGGTTGGACGGCAAGTCGCCAACGTGCAAGATGGGGCCGGAGCCGAGGGCAACGGCGCGCTCGATGGCGTTCTCCAGCTCGCGAACATTGCCCGGCCAATCGTAGGCGATCAGTCGGGCCATGGCATCCTCGGAAATCGTGCGAATGCGGCCATTCGGTTCACTGAATTTTTCGAGGAACGCGTTCACCAGGAGCGGAATATCGGTTTTTCGTTCGCGCAGGGGCGGCATTTTGATCTGCACCACGTTCAGGCGGAAGAACAGGTCCTGCCGGAATTGCCCCTGGCGTACGGCTGCTTCCAGGTCACGGTTTGTGGCGGCAATCACGCGCGCGGCGATGGGGACCCGCTCGGTGGAACCGACGGGCTTGATCTCCCGCTCCTGCAGGGCGCGGAGGAGCTTGGCTTGCAGATCGACGGGCAAATCGCCGATTTCATCGAGAAAGAGAGTGCCATTCCCGGCGGCCTCCATCAGTCCCGGTTTCGAGTGCATCGCTCCCGTAAATGCGCCCTTGACGTAGCCAAACAGCTCGGATTCGATCAAGGTGGGTACCAGCGCGGAGCAATCGACCGGAACAAACGGCCTGTTCTTGCGGAGACCGGAGAAGTGAATGGATCGAGCGACGAGCTCCTTCCCGGTGCCGCTCTCGCCGAGGATCAGCACGGGGTAATGGTGCTGGCTCACTTTTTCGATCAGCCGGTACACGCGCACCATCTTGTGGGAAACGCCGAGAAGACCTCCGAAACCGGGACGCGAGTTCAATTGCTCGCGAAGAACCCGGTTTTCCTGGTCGATTTCAATGGACCGGATCACGCGATCGATTTTGTTGCGCAGCTCGGGAACGTGAAAAGGCTTGGTAATGTAGTCAGCGGCACCCCGGCGGATGGCATCGACGGCGCTTTCGATCGTTCCGTACTGCGTCAGGACCATGACCGCTGTTTGCGGATAGGACTCGCGTACACGCTTGAGCAGTTCGAACCCTCCGATTTGCGGAACGCGCAGATCGGTGATCACCAGATCGATCGGAGACTGGTCCAGAATTTCGAGCGCCTGTTCGGTGGTCGATGCGGTTCGGGTGCGCAGCCCGGCGTCGGCCACAACATCGCGGCAAAGATTGCGAGTAGTGTCCTCGTCGTCGACGATCAGAATGGTCGCCGCGGCGGGTTGCTGGTTCGGAAGCGCAGGTTCCACTCCAGTGGCAGCCATCGAATTCCCCTTTTCCCGACGCGACTTCCGATTCGAGTGCACGGCGCGTGCCAAATTAGGAACCAGGACGCGATGAGCCTGCGGAAGTTGCGCGGAATCGCATCACTTTGGCTAGCGAACTTTGGTCCAAAATGGAACGAAGCGCAAGCTCGTAAAACTACGCAGTCTGCTAACCGCTTCCACTGCAGTCTTGTACCGGAATGGGAACGGTATGATTCCCGAATTGGGATTAGAGCTCTCCCGTCCGTGCTTCGCGTCTTTCCTGCCCCAAGGATTCTGGCTGCCGGCTGGGATTTTAGCCGGAACTAAGGTCCAATCCGAGTTGCAGACGAACCGAGCGGGCGATTCAAACCGCTTCGATCGCGCGGGAATTCTCGTTTCGTGGGCGGCTTGGAATTCCACGGGACTACTGGTAGATTCAAATTCTAGATGTCCAATGACACGCAAAATCTGCAACGCATCCTGATCGTGGAGGATGAAGAGAATGCGCGGATGGGCTATGAGGCCCTGTTGCGCAAGTGGGGCTACGAGATCCTGGGCGTCGGAACGGGCGAGGACGCGCTGGCGCGTTTCCCGGAGTTCGCTCCCAATGTGATTCTGGCGGACGTGGAGCTTCCCGGGATGAACGGGCTCGAACTGCTGCGGCACCTGGGCGAGGAGCTGCAGCGGGTTCCGGTGATCATTATTACCGGACGAGGCAGCGACGAGCGCGTGGTGCAAGCAATCGAAGCGGGCGCGTATTGGTATATCGAGAAGCCTCTAAAACCTCCGGTGCTGCGCGCGCTGCTGGACCGCGCGTTTGGCCGCGTTCGGGATCAGCAAACGGTGGCGGCGCTGACGCGCAACCTGCGCCAGGCGGGAAAATTGGGGCGGCTGGTGGGCGCGTCGGCCGCGATGCAGGAAATCATGCGGCAAGTGGAAATCGCGGCGCCATCAACGGCTTCCGTGCTGATCACCGGGGATACCGGCACGGGAAAGGAGATGGTGGCGCGGACAATCCACATGCTTTCGCCGCGCGCCTCGCGCCC
>JAGWRH010000378.1 GCA_028876695.1 Acidobacteriota bacterium
GACTCGACTGACGAAACGCGGGAGGTCGCATCCGCCATCGTGGCGCGCTACGCCGCCATGGGCCATCCCATCGTCTACATCCACCGCACCAATCGCCACGGCTTCAAGGCCGGCGCGCTCGACGCGGGCCTCAACGTCGCCAAAGGCGAGTTCGTCGCCATCTTCGACGCCGATTTCCTGCCTTCGCCGGATTTTCTGCGCCGCACGCTGCCGTATTTCACCGATCCCAAAATCGGCATGGTGCAGGGACGCTGGACCTACTTGAACCGCCATTACTCCGCGCTCACGGAAGTCGAAACGATTCTGCTCGACGGCCACTTCGTCATGGAGCACGGCGCGCGCTCGCGCAGCAACAGCTTCTTTAACTTCAACGGCACGGCGGGCGTGTGGCGCCGCTGCACGATCGACGAAGCCGGGGGCTGGCAGCACGACACCCTCACCGAGGACACCGACCTTTCCTACCGCGCCCAGTTGCGCGGCTGGCATTTCCTGTATCTGCCCGAAATTGACTGCCCCTCCGAGCTGCCAGTCGAAATGAACGCCTTCAAGTCGCAGCAGGCGCGCTGGGCGAAGGGCCTGATGCAAACGGCCAAAAAAGTCCTTCCGCAGGTCTTGCGATCGGACGAGCCGGCCGCCCGCAAGGCCGAGGCCTTCTTCCATCTCACCGCCAACATCAGCTATCCGCTGATGGTCTTCCTCTCGATCATTCTGCTTCCCGCGATGATCGTCCGGTTTTATCAGGGCTGGTTTCAGGTGATGTTGATCGATTTCCCGCTTTTCGTCGCCTCCAGCTGCTCAATCTCCTCGTTTTACCTCGCCGCCGAACGCGCCCTGTACCCGAAAACTTGGAAGCGCACGTTTTGGTACTTGCCGGTCGTGATGGCCGTGGGCATCGGACTCTCGGTGAAGAACGCCCTGGCGGTGGTGGAAGCGATCTTCGGCGTCAAATCCGAATTTGTGCGGACGCCGAAGTACCGCGTCGAATCCGGCGCTCTCCGGCGCGATTCCTGGGTGAAGAAGAGCTATCGCAAGCGTCCCGGCCTGATGCCCTTCGTCGAAGTCGGCCTGGGCGTTTACTTCGCGGCGGCGGTGCTTTACGCGATCCAGAACGAAAATTACGCTACCGTGCCGTTCTTCATTCTGTTCGTTTGGGGTTATCTGTACACTGGCGTGATGTCTCTCGCGCAAACCTACTTCAGCGGGTTGCGCTTCGGGGCCAGTTCCGCCGCTCCGGTACCGGCCGAAATTCCCGCCGTTGTAGCCGCTACGACCGAACAAACCTGACGAGAACTCTTCGAACGCCCATCTGCAATCGCGCGTCAGCGTGAACGGACGGAGCTCTGAGTACGGCTCGTATTCCACTACTATGCTTGGAGTTATCGCCGGCGCTCAAAAAAAGAAGGCCCGCTTTTCAGCGGGCCTTCAGGGAGAAAGCTCTACGGCCAATGCGCGGATGGCCACAGAAACCTTTCCTCGACCGCAGTCTAGTTACAGCCCAACTTTAAGTCAAGCACGAAAGAAGCCAAAATATCTGTGGATAAGTCTTGCGCAATCAACGAAATAGGCGGAGTGCGATCCTTTCCGGTAGATTCTTCTCCACTTCGCCCAGCTTAATCCTTGGGCCGCTACGATCATAAAAGTCGTCTGGGTTGATAGGCTTACTGGAAAGTCCCAGCTGAATAACTTCCATGTTTCTCGCCCGGTCAAACACTTTCCCTGGCAGTATGCGCTTCACCGCCAGCCGAAAGCCGCCAAAAGCGAGACCAGCGACGAGCGAGAATGCGCAAATAATGCCCGTTCCGACGATCGTCCCCACCACGATCGTCCCGATATCCGCCTGTTTGCTTTTCGGAGCGGGCTCATTCCACGTCAGAACTTCCGTGTTCTGCACCTCGTCCAGCAGCGCGCGCCCCTCTGCGTCCGTGGGCGCCCCCGCAACAATGGCTAGCGTTGTGATCAACCGCTTGGCGTACAGGGGCGAACCATTGCCCGGCTTCGATCCATTCACGTTGAATTTTCCTGCCAGTTGTTCGAGGGTTTGAATGGCGATTTGCGGGGTCGGCAGATCGATCAGCAATATCGTGGCTTCGCTGTTCGCCAGACGGTAGCGCGCCAGTTCCGCCTCGGCGCCGTTCGAGAATCCCACGGAGCCGCCAATGGGCAGCGGGAAGAATTGGTCTAACGTCCGCGGCCCGAGCACATACCTATCCGTCCCCGCCACCATCTGTTTTGCCGGAAGCTGCTCCCACAACGTAGGCAGCGCGCCCTGCTCCGCGTGCGCTGAAACGCTCTGAAGCAGAGCTTTCAGGTCACCTTGATGCCGGCGGAGATCTTTCCCCTGCACGTCCAAAACTACGTTGCCCGTCAGCAACAAGTCCTGATTTTCGGAAAGGAACGCATGTCTCGCCGGCGTGGAAGGCTCCATGCCCGGCGTTCGCAGGTACGTCAGCAGACCGTACGCTCCGCTCGGGTCCTTCATCCGGTAAACGTTGACCCGCAGAGAATCGGCGCCTTTTTCGTAACTGCCGCTCTCACCTGAGACGAATCCGTACTCCGAAACTGCGGCCGACTGCTGCCGCGCCGTGGTGCCGGCTTGCGTGCGCGTTGGCTTCATCGAGAGCTGCGAAAGTCCCGGCTGCACCGTGCCGGACCAGCCGGCGAATGAAGACGGCAGTATCTGCTGCGCCTCTGCAGCAATCGCTGCCGCACAAAGTACAATCAAAATGAGAAGGGTTATTCGGCGCATCGTACCTGGAAACCCGATACTTTTATTTTACTTTGCGTTCCCGTCGGACGCTACTGCCGCGGCCGCTTCCAGCGGAACCATCGATGGGCGGGTAGATGCAATCTTCTGCTTGTCGTACGTGAGGCTATTCATGCTTTTCAGGTATGCGGCCATGCCCCGGTACAACCCCGTAGCGATTCGTTCCCGCCGCTCGGGATTCCGCATCATGCGCTCGTCCGTCGGATTACTCAGGAAGGAAATTTCGGCAAGCACCGAGGGCATATTCGCGCCGATCAACACCACAAACGGGGCCTTTTTCACGCCGCGATTCCGTTCGCTGCGGCTCACCAGTTGCAGCCGTTCGGAAAGCGAACTCTGCACGTCTCCCGCAAGCTCTTTCGATTCCTCGATTTTGTCGTTGCGCGCAATCTTCTTCAGCAGGTCTGGCAGGTCGTGCTCCGCCTCTTCCGAAGTGGCGTTTTCGCGCGCCGCCACCTTCATCGCTTCCGGCGAGGTGGCAAAATTCAAATAATACGTCTCGATGCCGCGCGCCTGCGGATCGGGACTGGAATTCGCGTGGATGGAAATAAAGAGATCCGCATGCGCCTGGTTCGCGATCGAGGTGCGTTGCTCCAGCGGCACGAACACATCCGTTCGCCTCGTGTAAATCACCTGTGCGCCGGGAAGCCGTTGCTCGATGATGCGCCCCAGCCGCAACGCCACATCCAGGCAAACGTCCTTTTCTTGCAAGCCATCCGGCCCAATCGTGCCGGTGTCATGGCCGCCGTGACCGGGATCGATCACGATCGTGCGCACTTTCAAGCCGAGCACGCGCGCGAGCGATCGTTGGCCGTCACGCGTGGGCGGAGGCGCAACCGGCTGCGCGTCCGCCGCTGCTGCTGTCTCCGGTCCGAAGGGCGAGCGGCGCGTCGCCACTTTTTCGGCCGCAATCGCTGCGCCTCCCCGCGTCTCGGGCGCGCTCTGCCGCGCTCCGCGGGCATTCACCGCCATTGTCTCGCGGGACGCCTGCGTTGCCGATGCTCGACTGCTCAGATCTCTCGCCATATAGTCGTCCGGCGGCTTCGGCGCGGGCTGCCGGGCCACTTCCGCGTTCGGCGCTTTGTCAGGGTGCGGCTCGCGCACCTCGATCACCAGCCGGTACGGTTTCCCCATCAGATATGCCGAGTAGTCGTTCGCGCCGTTCACATCCAGCACAATGCGCACCACGCCCTGGCGATTCTGCGCCACGCGCACGGATTTCAGCAGCCCGCCGGTGACATCCGTCGCGCGGCTCGCGAATTTCGGATTCAGATCGGCCTTATACAGGTCGAAGTAAATTCGGTCGGGCGAAGAAATGCGCGCCGCCGTAAACCGGATGGTGTCGCTCAGGCCCACGATCAGCCGCGTTGCGCTTTCCGCGTTCCACGTGCGGATGCCGGTCACCTGAGCCGGGTCGCCATCCGAAACGCGCGGGGATAATTTCTGGCCCTGCAACAGGGGCAATTGAAGATCTCGACCGGACGGATTCGGCTGCGCTGGTTGGCTTGCGATGGGGCTCGCCGTATCGCGCAAATCGGCCAGCACTTCGCGCGCTTTTTCAGAATGCGGAAATAGCTTGAGATATTGCTTATACGTCGCTTGCGCGTCCAGCGGCTTCTGCAGGTCGTCTTTTTGGATCGTGGCGATCGCCAATAGCGCAGAGCCGCGATAGCGGCTGCCTGGATACTGCTTCAATAAGAATCGGTACGCTCCGATCGCATCGCCATAATGCTTCGCGTCATACAGCCTGCCCATGTCTTCGTAGAGTTCGCCCTCGGCCATCAGCGCCGCCGTGCAGTCTTCCGAATCCGGCGTGATCAAATAGACCTTGTGATACGCATCGACCGTCTTCTTGTAATCCGCCAGCGAGCGGTCTTTCTCGAGCAAGCCCTCGAGCATGGTCCGCATGGTAACAGCCCGGGCGAACTGATCGCGCGCATCGGACATTTCATCGGCGCGCGCGCACGCGGGCAGACACAACGAAAATATCAGCGCGAACCCGGCGATTACCAGGAGGCGTTGCGCGGCGGATTGTGGCGAGGTGGATGCGCTCAGTTTCATTCGTTCGTGAAAACCACCGATCCGTCCGCTTCCACTTCCCGGCGCACCGGCTTCTTGCGGAACCCGGTTAGCGTCGAGGGGTGGTCCACGTCGGACCGGAAGTATGCGTTGGTCACCTTCCGCACGTACCGTCGCGTTTCCGGATACCACGGAACGCCGCCACTCGCGTCCACGGCTCCTGGCCCGGCGTTATACGCCGCCAGCGATCTCTTCAAATCGCCGTGATACCGATCGAGCAGCTCCTTCAGGTACGCCGTCCCGCCCTCGATGTTCTGGGCCGGATCGTAAGGATCGCCAACGCCGAATCGTTCTGCCGTCGATGGAACCAGTTGCATCAGGCCCATCGCTCCCTTGCGCGAAAGCGCGTATGGGTTCCAATTGGACTCCGTGGTGATCACCGCTTTCACCAGTGCGGGATCCAAGTCGTGCCGTTCCGCGGCTTGGCGGACGATTTGGTCCAGCTCTGGGTCGGATACCGCAGCCGACCCGCTGGTTGCCTCGTCGCTTCCGTAGCCTGCGGTGTGACCCGAAAGCGCCGCCGAAGGAGAACTTATAGTACTCCTATGTCGGTCTTTCGGTGAATCCCCGTTGACGAAAACGGTTTTCCCGTCTCCGCCCACGGAGGCCACGATCTGGGCGCAAGTCGAGTATGGCAGCGAAAACCAGATCCCCGCCATCATTGCAAGCGCGATGGTAGCAGTCCGTTTCACTGGCACTCGCTCGTACCCCTGGGAAGGCAGAACGCTTCTTCACTCACGAACGAAACAGCTTAGGTATGGCCGTCAGGAACCGACGGCCCGCCCCGGTGAACCGGGGCGCTCACGCCGGACGGAATGGCGAATATCCGGCGTAAGTTTCTGGCGCGGTGGGGATTATAGGGAACGGTCTAGTATGGAGTAAATGTGACCGACGGCTTTTTCTATGGCCGATGTGTCTTTTCCGCCAGCCTCGGCCAAATCGGGCTTTCCGCCCCCGGAGCCGCCAACCAACTTCGCTAACTCCTGTATTATCTTTCCGGCGTGGAGCTTCGGGATGAGGTCTTTGGTAACTCCTGTAATTAGAGCGACTTTGCCATCCTCGCTGGACCCGAGCACCACGACGCCCGATCCGAGCTTCTGGCGGAGCACGTCCAACAATTGACGCAGCGCCGCGCGGTCGTATCCGGGCACTTGGGCGGCGACAACGCGAACTCCTTTGACTTCCCTGGCGCTATCGACCAGCTGATCGGCAATCGATCCAGCCGACTTTCGCTTGAACGCTTCCACTTGCTTTTCAAGGCGTCTAGTGGCTTCTAATTGGCGCTCAATCGCGTCCAGAATGCCATCTTCCGTGGAATTGAGCAGGCCCGCCGCGGAACGGACGAGAGTCAGCGCGCGTTGGTAATCGGCCAAAGCGCGATCGCCGGAGATGGCCTCGATGCGGCGCACCCCCGCAGCCACCGATTGTTCGCCCATCACCTTGAACATGCCGATTTCGCCCGTGCGCCCGACGTGCGTGCCGCCGCACAGCTCCTTGCTATAAAACCCGCGCGGCAAAGCGGCATCGGCAATCGTGACCACGCGGACGTTCGATTCCGGGTATTTGTCGCCAAAAAACGCCAGCGCGCCGGAGGCCAGCGCGTCGTCGATATTCATGATGTCCGTGCGCAGCTCCAGATTCTTCAGGATTTCTTCGTTCACCTGCTGCTCGATATCGGCCAGCTCGCTCGCATCGACGGCGGCGAAATGCGAAAAATCGAAGCGCAACCGATCGGGCGCCACCAGCGAACCGGCCTGCTTCACGTGCGTGCCCAGGATATTGCGCAGCGCGGCGTGCATCAGGTGCGTTGCCGAGTGATTGCGCATATTGTGGGCGCGGCGGCCGGCATCAGCAACGGTGGCGACGCGGTCGCCGACCTCTAAATCTTCGTCCGCAACGATGCGATGTGCCACGAGCCCGGCAACGGGATAATACGCGCCGCGAACAGCCGCCAGATGCAGCGAGCGCGAATCGTCGTAGAAGCCGCCGGTATCGGCCACCTGGCCGCCGGATTCGGCATAGA
>JAGWRH010000379.1 GCA_028876695.1 Acidobacteriota bacterium
ATTGGCGCGATCGTCATCCTCACGCTCTTCGCCGTTTACGGCTGGCGCGGCTTTGTTGCCGCCTTGAAAGCCCCGGACGACTTCGGCCGCTTCCTCGGCATCGGTGTCACCGCCATGGTCGTGGGCCAGGCGCTGATCAACCTCAGCGTCGTGCTCGGCCTCTTGCCGACGAAAGGCATCCCACTGCCGTTCATCAGCTATGGCGGATCGAGTTTGCTCGGCATGCTGCTGGCAACCGGCGTGCTCCTCAATATCAGCCAGCAAGCCGGCGCGGATGTGGCGTGACCGGCGCCGCCAAAAGCCTGCTGATCGCCGGCGGCGGCACCGGCGGCCACGTCTTTCCCGCGCTGGCCGTCGCAAAAGAATGGCTGCGGCGCGGTCGCGCATCCGCATCGTCTGCCTATGGAGAGGAGGTTCGAACCGTCGTGTTCGTGGGCACCCAGCGCGGACTGGAAGTCAAGCTTGTCCCCCAGGCGGGCATGCCGCTCGAATTCATCCGCGCAGCCGGCCTGAAGGGCATCGGCGGAGCGCGCTTGCTGAAAAATCTGGCGCTGCTTCCCGCCGGTGTTTGGGACTCGCACCAGATCCTCTCGCGGCACAGTTTCAATGTCGCATTCGGCGTGGGCGGCTATGCCTCCGGCCCCATGATGCTGATGGCCGCGCTGCACAGCGTCCCGACCGTAATCTTCGAGCCCAATGTTGAGCCGGGCTTCACCAATCGCGTCCTCGCCCGTATCGCCACGCGCATTGCCGTGGCGCACCAGCCTACTGCCGACCGCCTCGGCCGCCGCGCCGTCCTCACCGGATGCCCGGTCCGCCCCGAATTCTTCGCCATTCCGCCCAAGGAACACGTCGCGCCCTTCACCATTCTGATCACCGGAGGCAGCCGCGGCGCCTTGCCCATCAATCGCGCTGCAATTTCCTCGCTCGACCTGCTAAAAAAAAGAAAAAATCAGCTTTTCGTGGTGCATCAAACCGGAGAACGTGACTATAATGCGGTGCGCGTAGCCTATGAACAGCGTGAAATCCAGGCGGAGGTTCTGCCCTTCATCGAAAACATGGCGGAGAGGTTTGCCCAGGCGGACCTGATCGTCTGCCGCGCGGGAGCAATCACCGTTGCGGAGGTAACGGCCTCCGGACGTGCCGCCATCTTCATCCCCTTCGGGGCCTCCACTGACGCGCATCAAACGCGCAACGCAGCCGCCATGCAGGATGCCGGCGCCGCTCGGCTGCTTCCGCAGGAAGAGTTGACGCCGGAGCGGTTCACGTCCGAGATCTTCACCCTCCTGGACCAGCCCTGGAGAATTCGCGAGATGGAAGATCGCGCCCGCGCGCTGGCGCGTCCGCGCGCCGTCGAGGACATCGTCGATTTGCTCGAAAGTATTTTGCCGGCGCGGCCGGCGGCCGTTGCGGCGGGGGAGCAGGAGCGATGAACGTCAGTTTCCGGAATTTCCAGCGCGTCCATATGGTGGGCATCGGCGGCAGTGGCATGAGCGGCATCGCCGAAGTCCTGCTCACTATTGGATACGCGGTTTCCGGCTCGGAACTGCGCGCATCGCCCGTCGTCGAGCGCCTGCGCAAATTGGGCGCGACCGTGCACGAAGGCCACAGCGCCGAAAATGTTCAGGGCGCGCATGTCGTCGTGATCTCCTCGGCCGTTGCGCCGGATAACGTCGAAGTCCTCGAAGCCCAGCGCCTGAAAATCCCCGTAATCCCGCGCGCCGAAATGCTCGCCGAGCTGATGCGCTTGAAATTCGGGATCGCCGTCGCCGGCGCGCATGGCAAAACCACCACCACGTCGATGGTCGCCTCCGTCCTCGGCGCCGCTGGGCTCGATCCCACTTTCGTCGTCGGCGGCCGGGTGAATCACTCCGGCTCGAACGCGCGCGTCGGCCAAAGCGAATACATGGTCGTGGAAGCGGACGAAAGCGACCGCTCGTTTCTATTGCTCGCGCCGGTGATCGCCGTGGTTACCACCATCGACCGCGAGCATCTCGATCAATACAAATCCCTCGACGAAATTCAGGACGCCTTCGTGCAGTTTTTGAATCGCGTGCCGTTCTATGGTGAAGTGGTTCTGTGCCTGGACGAGCCCAGCGTGCAGGCTATTCTCCCCCGCGTGCGCCGCTCCGCCATCGCATACGGCACTTCCAGCCAGGCCGATCTGCGGATTGCCGATGTTCAGCTGCAAGGCCTCTCCAGCGCTTTCCGGCTTCGCTATCGCGGCGAAGACCTGGGCGTCTTCCATTTGCCCGCGCCGCCGGGAATTCACAACGTGCGCAACGCGGCTGCTGCCGCCGCCGTGGCGCTGGCCTTGAACGTTCCCGCCGACCTGATCCGCGCCGGCCTCGCGCAATTTTCCGGCGTGGGCCGCCGCTTCGAAATCAAGGGCGCGTACAGCGGCGTCACGCTGATTGACGATTACGGCCACCATCCCGCGGAAATCCGCGCCACTCTCGAAGCCGCGCGCGGCTGCGGCTACAAACGCCTGCTCGTCCTCTTCCAGCCGCACCGCTACACGCGCACCCAGAAGCTCTGGGACGATTTCTGCCACTCGTTCAATCAAGCCGATATTTTGGTCGTCACCGATATCTACGCGGCCGGCGAATCTCCCATCGACGGGGTTAACGCCGAGCGCCTCGCCGCGGATATCAGCGCCGCGGGCCACAAAAGCGTCGCGTATTCCAGCACGCTGCAGGGCGGAATCGAATTCATGCTGCGCGAGGCGCGCTCGGGCGACGCGGTGCTCACCATCGGCGCCGGCAGCGTCGGCCGCGTCACGGACGAGCTGGCCATCCTGTTCGAATCGAGGATTTCGACCCATGCTCGTTAGCCCGCGCGTCGCCGCCAAACTCGAAAGCCTCGGCGTCGAGCTGCAGCGCGGCGTCTCGCTCTCCACGCGCACTTCGCTCGAAATCGGCGGCGCAACCGATGAACTGATTCTGCGTCGTTACGACCACGTTGCCGAGGTGATGGCGCTGCTCGCAAACGAGCGCATTCCCTGGCGCTTTCTCGGCGGCGGCACCAACGTTTTGATCGGCGATGGCGAGCTTTCCTGGGTGGCGCTGCACCTCGCCGGCGCGAAACCCGGCATGCGCGTGGAAGGCAATTTTGCCTGCGTGGACGCTTCCGCTGACCTGGGCGCGACCGTCACCTTTTGCGCCAGGCACGACCTCGGCGGCATGGAGGGTCTCATCGGGGTGCCCGGCAGCGTCGGCGGCGCCCTGCGCATGAACGCGGGCGCCTACGGCACGCAAATCGGGCCGCTCGTGCGCGAAGTGGAGTTGTATCGCGCGGCTGCCGGCAAGGTAGAAAAGCTGCGCGGCTCGGACATCTGCTTCGATTATCGCCACGCCTCTTTCGCGCCCAGCGACGTTATGCTCGGCGTCAAGCTCGAGCTGCCGTCGAAACCCTACAAGGAAATTGTGGCTGGCATTCGCATGTGCAACGAAAAGCGTCGCGCCAGCCAGCCGCTGAACCAGAGAAGCGCAGGCTGCATCTTCAAAAATCCCCCGGGCGGTTCGGCGGGTCGCATGATAGACGAGCTCGGATTGAAGCGCTTTCGCGTGGGCGACGCGATGGTCAGCGACCGCCACGCCAATTTTTTCGTCAACGCCGGCCATGCCACGTGCGCGGATATGCTCGGATTGATGGACGCCGTTCGCGAGCGCGTGCGTTCGGCCTACGGCGTGGAACTTGAGAACGAGGTGATCGTCTGGCAAAACTGAAGATCATCGAACCGGACGCGTTCCCGCGGGAAGTGCTGGCGGACGAGGAGCCCAAGTATCTTCGCCGGCAGAAGCCCCTCGAAATCCGCCGCCGCAAATTCGGCCGCAAAGCCTGGAAAACGTATCTGCGCGCCGCCATGTGGGCCGCCGTGGGCCTCGCCGGCGCGTGGGCGGCCTTCGAATGCGGCCAGTTCCTGCTGGCCTCTCCTGCCATGGCGCTCATTCATCCCGAGCAGGTGAGCATCTCCGGAACGCGATACACGAAGTCTTCGCGCGTGCTGGATGTTTTCGCCGCGGACCGCGGCAAAAGCATCCTGCGCGTTCCGCTCGGCGAGCGCCGCCGCGAACTCGAGTCGATTCCATGGGTCGAAAGCGCGGTGGTTCGCCGCGTCCTTCCCAATCAGATCTCCGTAGCCATTACCGAGCGCACGCCAGTCGCCTTCCTGCGCGAAGGATTGAATATGGCGCTCGTCGATGCGCACGGGGTGATTCTCGATCGTCCGCTCGCGGGCGATTTCGATTTTCCCGTGGTCACCGGCATCGGCCCGGAGATGCCGCTCCCGGACCGCGCGCAACGCATGCAACTCTATAGTGGATTCATCGGGCAGATCGAATCGGCGGGCGCTCACGCCGCGAGCGGCATCAGCGA
>JAGWRH010000380.1 GCA_028876695.1 Acidobacteriota bacterium
ACGCGCGGAAGTAAAAGCAGATCCCTCGTCGTCCCGGTGAAAGAAGCCGGGACTCGCTCGGGATGACAGCAGGGCCGAAGGGATACGAGTCGGGTTAGTTTGAGGGGTCAGTTTGAATTTCAACTGCTTGTGTCACGATCAAGGAAATTTAAACTGACCCCGGTTCCGGGATTTGAGGCAGCGGGCCCGTCTTCCACCCCGTCGCGCAGGAGCGCTCCGGGGGCCCCGGCACACGGAAGGCGAATGATGCGCCAAGGAAACGCTCGGAAGCAAAAGCAGATCCCTCGTCGTCCCGGTGAAAGAAACCGGGACTCGCTCGGGATGACGGCAGAGCCGAAGGGCATCGGGCCGTCGGTTTGGGTGCGTCATAATCGAGAAGATTCACGCGATTTCAGCCATATTGGGCGGGAGGCAATTTTATGGAACTCGGAATGATCGGTCTTGGAAAGATGGGCGCGTTCATGACGGAGCGGCTGGTGCGCGGCGGGCATCGCGTGGTGGGGCTGGACCGCGACCCCGCAGCGGTGCAGCGCGTGGTGGATCAGGGCGCGGCGGGCGCGGCCACGCTCGAAAAACTGGTCGGACAACTGAAGGCGCCGCGAGCGGTGTGGCTGATGGTTCCGGCGGGCGCGCCCGTGGATCAAACGATCGCGCAGCTAGTGCCGCTGCTTGCCGCCGGAGACACGATTATCGACGGCGGAAATTCGTATTATAAAGATTCGCTGCGGCGCGCAGAGGCGCTTGAGCCGAAGAGAATCAACTTTGTCGATTGCGGGACGAGCGGAGGAGTATGGGGGCTCGCGGAAGGCTACAGCATGATGGTCGGCGGCGACACGGACGTGGTGAAGCGGCTTGCGCCGATTTTTCAGACTCTGGCGCCGGGGCCGGAGAAAGGCTGGGCGCGAGTGGGTCCGGCGGGATCCGGACATTTCGTGAAAATGGTGCACAACGGAATCGAGTACGGAATGATGCAATCGTACGCCGAGGGCCTGGACGTTCTGCGCCACAAAAAGGAATTCGATCTCGATCTGCTGCAAGTGTGCAAGGTTTGGCAGTTCGGCAGCGTGATTCGTAGTTGGCTGCTCGATTTGACGGTGGATGCGCTTTCGCAAAATCCGTCGCTCGAAGGAATCGAGGCGTACGTGACGGATTCCGGCGAAGGACGCTGGACGGTGATCGAAGGCGTGGAATTGGGCGTGCCGGTGCCGGCAATCTCGAGCGCACTCGACGCGCGGTTCCGTTCGCAGGACCCCGAGCCATTCGCGAATAAGCTGCTGGCTCTGATGCGGCACGAATTCGGCGGGCACGCGGTGAAGACGGCAGCGAAAAAATGACACTGCCCCAAAACGCGAAGCGTTTTGGGGACCCCGCTTTTACTTTTATTTACCGCCCCTTACCGGGGCGCAACAACGCGAGAGCGAACGGGGCAAGCGGATGAAGATGGATGAGCGGGTCTTTGATGACCTGGGGGGCCTCAGCCGCGCCGCGCTCGCGGAACTTCAGCGAATCGCGAAAGAAGCCGTGCGGGATCACGGGCGGTTTGCGGTGGCGTTTTCGGGCGGGCGGACGCCCGCAAAGCTGTATTCGCTATGGGCGCAAACGGACGCCGATGCCGCGGGCGCGCCGTGGGACCGGGTTCATATCTTCTGGGGAGACGAACGGTACGTGCCGCACGACGATCTGCTGAGCAATTACCGCATGGCGCGGGAAGCGTTGCTTTCGCGCGCCCCGATCCCGGCTGAAAACATCCACCCGATGCCCACCGACTGCGCGGCGCCGGACGATTGCGCGGCGGCGTATGAAGCCGCGATGCGGGAGTACTTCGGCAGCGCGCCGCCGGCGTTCGATTTGCAGTTGCTCGGACTGGGCCCGGACGGGCATACCGCGTCGTTGTTCCCCGGGTCACCTGCTCTCGAGGAAAAGGTGCGATGGGTAGCCGCGGTGGAGGCTGCCGCGAACCCGCGGGAGCGCCTGACACTCACGCCCGTGGTTCTCAACGAAGCCCGCAATACGTTCTTTCTGGTTTCAGGAGCGGACAAACGCCAGATCGTTCAGGCGCTGCGGCGCGAGGAAGAAAGGCACCGCGACGCGAGCGAATATCCCGCGGCGCGCATCCGCCCGGCTGGACAAGCGGCGTGGTTCCTGGACCGCGCAGCAGCGGTATAATATCAACGGCACGGCACTCGTAACCTGCACTGCCCCGATACGTCTATTATTTTGAGGAGAGTAGACCGCGTAACCGGGTGTGTAAGGCGAACCGGGTGCGCATCTGTCGGGTATTCACCGGAATCGAATAAGGTGCGGTTCTCGCTGGCGCGGTATTACAGGGGACGCCGCGCCGGGCGAGCGAGATATCCGTCTCGCATCCCGCCAGCACGAGACCTCGATACCGACACCACAGGGGATAAGCGTAGGGATGCGAATATCGATGAGCAGGAATACGAGCCTCAGTGCACTCTGGTTGGCCATCTTCGCGGCGAGCGCGGCAATAACCGGCTGCACGACCAAAACGGCGCAGACCGCGCCGATGTTCGTGGTTCCGGTTTCGGTGGCGAAGGCAACGCAGAAAACCATCCCGATTAATCTGAGCGCAATCGGCTCGGCTTCGGCGTATTCGACGGTCTCGGTGGAGTCGCGAGTTGACGCAGTGCTGGAGCAGGTGCATATCAAGGAGGGGCAGTTCGTAAAAAAGGGCGAACCGCTATTTACCCTCGATGCGCGGCCTTTTCAGGCAACGCTGGCGCAAGCGCAAGCCAATCTGGCGAGGGATCAGGCTCAGGCACAGCTGGATCAAGTGCAGGCGCAGAGGTATCAAGCGCTCTACAAAGCGGGCGTGGGCACGAAAGAACAGTACGATCAAGTGCAGTCCACGCTCGAAGCGCAGCAAGCGGCCGTTCATGCCGACCAGGCCGCCGTGGAATCCGCGCAGTTGCAGCTGGGCTACTGCCAGATTTACGCGCCCGTTTCCGGACGCACGGGCGCGCTGCAGGTTTATCCCGGGAATATCGTGAAGGCCAACAGCACGCCGGCGATGATCGTGATCAACCAGGTGAACCCCATTTACGTGACGTTTTCAGTCCCGGAGCAGTATTTGGGCGAAGTGCGGACATTCATGGCGAAGGGGCAGTTGCGGGTGGAAGCGATTCCGTACGGAGATACGCAGGCGGAGGTGGGCTACCTGACGTTCATCGACAATTCCGTGGACA
>JAGWRH010000381.1 GCA_028876695.1 Acidobacteriota bacterium
TATCTCGATAGTTTGGGCTGGGCTTACTTCAAGGAAAACCGGCTTGCCGAAGCCGAGCAGTATCTGCGGAAAGCGATCGAGCGGCAAGGCAATGATCCGACGATTTTGGGGCACCTCGGAGACGTCTATTTGAAGATGGGCGATAACCAGCAAGCGGCGGCTACATTTGAGCGCGCGCTGGCGCAATGGCAGAAAGCCGCGCCGGCCGATTACGAACCGGCGAAGGTCAGCGAGCTGGATTCGCAACTGAAGAAGCTGAAAAAACGTCTGGCGGAGAAATCCTCGCCCGACCTGACCAAGTCGCAGTAAGCTCTCCCGCATGAAAAATTTCGTCCGCATGCCTGCCTTCGCGAAAGTCAATTTGTGCCTGCACGTTTTGGCTCGCCGTCCCGACGGTTTTCACGAGCTGCGGACGATTTTTCAAGCCATCAGCCTGCGCGACACCCTGGAACTCTCGTTCACCCGGCGGCCGGGAATCGAATTGCAAGTCAGCGATACGGGGCTTTCGGCCGGACCGGACAACCTGGTGTATCGCGCGGTGGAAGCGATCGGGTGCGAGCTGGACTTTCACGGCGGAATCCGTGCCAGGCTTATCAAAAAAATTCCCGTAGCGCGCGGATTGGGCGGCGGTTCGAGCGACGCGGCCGCGGCGCTGATCGGCATGCTGCGCTTGACCGGGCACGAGCGCGATTTTCCGCTCGCGAAGCTGATGGAGATTGGATCGCGGCTCGGCGCGGATGTGCCGTTTTTTTTCTTTGGTGGGCGCGCCCTGGCGGTAAATCGCGGAGACGAAATCTACCCGCTGGATGACGCGCAGCCGCGGACGATCGTGGTAGTTTCGCCGCGCGCCATCGGCGTGAGCACCAAGGACGCTTACGAGTGGCTCTCCGCGGAATTGACAAATCGCGCGAATCCCCCTAATATTTGGAGGTTCTGTGCTCTGTGCTGGAGTCGGCAAGGCAAGCTCTCGAACGATTTTGAGCTTCCCGTTTTCCGCCGCTATCCGCGACTCGGAGAAATCCGGGACGCCTTCCTCCAAGCAGGAGCCGCAGAAGCCGCGCTGGCGGGTAGCGGGTCGGCGGTGTTCGGAGTATTCCGAAACCCAGCGCAGGCGCGCCGAGCCGCTCGGAACTTCCCGGAAGATTCGGTCTTCGTGGTCGAAACCTTGTCCAGGGAAAGGTATGGCCGCGCAATAGGCTGGCGCGCGGTCGTCTAGGGGATAACTTTGGGCGACGGTAAGTTCAAAGTGTTCTGCGGCACGGCCAATGCCGCGTTGTCGCACGCAATTTGCGAGTATCTCGGCGTGCCGCTCGGCAAAGCCGAGCACGGGCAATTCTCGGACGGCGAGACCCGCTATCAGATTTTGGAAAACGTGCGCGGGGCGGACGTTTTCGTGGTGCAGCCGTGCTCGCATCCGGTGGACCACCACCTGATGCAGTTGCTGCTGATGGTGGATGCGTTCAAGCGCGCTTCCGCCTGGCGCATCACGCCGGTGATCCCGTATTACCCGTACGCGCGGCAAGACCGGAAAGACCGTCCCCGCGTCGCGATTTCGGCCAAGCTGGTGGCGGATTTGCTGGCCACCGCGGGAGCGAGCCGCGTGCTTTCGCTCGATCTGCACGCGCCGCAGATTCAGGGCTATTTCAATATTCCGGTGGATCACCTGTACGCAGCGCCGGTGATGGTGGAGTACTTTCAGAAGAAGAAGCTCGGCTCGATCACGGTGGTCTCGCCGGATGCGGGCGGCGTCGAGCGCGCGAGGTTGTTCGCCAAGCGGATCGATGCGCCGCTGGCGATCGTGGATAAACGGCGAATTGACGTGAACGTCGCCGAAGTGATGCATCTGATCGGCGACGTCGCCGGCCGTCCGGCGCTGGTGATCGACGACATCATCGACACAGCCGGGACGCTGGTGAAGACGGCTGAGGCGCTGCTGCAAAATGGCGCGTCTTCCGTGTATGCCGCGGCGACCCACGCGGTGCTGTCCGGGCCGGCGGTGGAGCGCATCACCAAATCGAAGATCGAGGAAGTGGTGGTCACCGATTCCGTGCCGCTGAATTGCGAAGCGCAAAAGCTGCAGCAACTGAAGGTGCTCAGCGTGGCGCCGCTGCTGGCGCGGGGAATTCAGTCCATTCACGAGGAGACCTCGATCAGCGAATTGTTTGTGTGACCAGGCGGCGCCCTGAGCGCCGCCGGGTAGCAGGGCAAAGATTCGGAATCACGGGACGAGAGGAATACGATGGCGACGTTTACGGTAGAAGGCAAGGTTCGCGAGGAACGCGGCAAGAATGCCGCGCGGCGCACGCGGCTGACCGGCATGGTGCCGGCTGTGCTGTATGGCGGGCGCGGTAATTCCGTCGCGCTCACGGTGAACGCAAAACAGGTGGCCAGGATCCTGCGGTCGGAATCGGGGCATAACACGATTTTTACCGTTCAGGTCGCCGGCAGCAGGGAAGAACGCGCCATGCTGAAGGACTGGCAGGTCGATCCGGTCACCAATAATCTGCTGCATGTGGATTTGCTGCGCATTGCCATGGACGTGCGTATGCGCGTGCGCGTACCCGTGCATACGTTTGGCGAAGCGCAGGGTGTGAAGCTGCAAGGCGGAATTTTCGAGATGGTTACGCGCGAGGTGGAAGTGGAGTGCTTGCCGGGAGACATTCCCGAGGAATTTCGCGTGGACATCAGCGATTTGACCATCGGCAAGCAATTGCGCGCGGGCGATCTGCCGGTCGATCCGAATAAAATTAAATTGATCACCGATCCCGAGCGCGTGCTGGCGCACGTGGTCATTCTGAAGAAGGAAGAGGAGCCCGCGCCGGAAGCGGCCGTGGCGGCGGAGACGGCGCCGGCCGAGCCGGAAGTGATCAAGAAGGGTAAGAAGGAAGAAGAGGGCGAAGCCGAAGCGGCGGCTCCCGAGGCGGCGCCCAAAGCGTCCGAGAAGAAGGGCAAAGAGAAGTAAGCCCTCGCGCTACTTCGCGCGACCGCGCGGATGGACGTCGCTGGCGGGAGCGCGGGATTATGAGATTGATCGCAGGGCTCGGAAATCCTGGCGCCGATTACGAATGGACGCCGCATAACGTCGGCTTCCTTGCTATCGACGCGCTGGCGAGCCGCGCCGGAATTCGCGTTACGCGGCCCGAGGCGAATTCGCGGGTCGGACTCGGAAAGCTGGCGGGCCAGGATGTGATCCTGGCGAAGCCGCAGACGATGATGAATCTCAGCGGCGTCGCCGTGCGAATGCTGCTGGAACGCTATGAATGCGAGCCGGCGGAAACGATTGTGTTGCTCGACGAGGCGGATTTGCCTTGGGGCATGTTGCGCATCCGGCAACGAGGGCGCAACAGCACGCACAACGGCCTGCAGTCGATCATCGGCGTGCTCGGCGGCGATAGGTTCATCCGGGTACGGATCGGCGTGCAGCCGAAGCAGATGTGGGGCGATAGGCGCGACTACGTTCTTTCGCGGATGAGCCTCGAAGATCGGAAGATCGCGGAGGAAATGGCGGCCTCCGCCGCCGATGCCGTGGAAACGATTTTGACCGGAGGCGTCGAAAAGGCGATGAGCAAGTTCAATCGCAAGGCGCCGCCGGAAGATACCGAGGAGTAGGGCAGCGCCCGTCGCGATCGCGGCGGCCAGGAATCGAGAGGACAAATGGAAGAGCGTCAGTATGACCTGATCTTTATCTGCCGGCCGGACACTCCGGAACCGGAGATCGATAAACTCATCTCCACCGTGGAGCACGCCGCAACGGAAAAAGGTGGGAAAGTTCAGAGCACCGACAAGTGGGGACGGCGGCGCATGGCCTACGACGTCAAGCGCCTCCGGGAAGGCTATTACGTGTACATGGTGGTGCGCTCCACTCACAGCGAAGTCATCAAGGAACTCGAACGCCGGCTAAAGGTTTCCGACGCGGTGATCAAGTACCTCACCGTGCGCCTCGATGAAGAGCTGAAGCGCCAGGAAAAACTCAAGAAGCATCGCGAGCGGCGCGCGGCGCGGCGTCCGCGAAAAGCGGCGCCTGTGGTCGGCGGCGAGCAAGCCGCCGCAACGGCTTAGGAAGACAGGAGATCGAAGATGGCAGACGAACGCGGACCTAATCAGCAGTCGGCCCCCGTGGGACATTCCGGTGGGGCTCCTTCGGGCGCGCCCCAGAGGCCCGCAGGGCCGGGCGGACCACGCCCTCAGGGCGGCAGGCCCGGCGGACCGCCTCGCCGGGGCAAAAGAAACTTCGTGCGAAAAAAGAAGGTGTGCCGCTTCTGCGTCGATAAGAGCGATTTCATCGACTACAAGAAGGCGGAGATCCTGGCGCCGTTTTTGCAGGAGCGCGGCAAAATTCTTCCGCGGCGGATGACCGGCACGTGCGCGCGGCACCAGCGCTGGCTGACCGTCGCGATCAAGCGGGCGCAAAATATCGCGCTGCTTCCGTTTTCGGCCGAACTATAGCGGTAGCGCAAGACCGGATTGCGAAGTGGCCGCCCATGCGGCGCCGATAAATTTGTGAGGGTCGATGGCTATGCAGATCATTTTGCAGGAAGACGTTGAAAAGCTCGGGACGCGCGGGCAAGTTGTGGACGTGGCGGAAGGCTACGCGCGTAATTTTTTGCTGCCGCGGAAGCTGGCGCTGGAAGCCAGCGCCGGAAATTTGAAGCGGCTCGAGAAGATGCGCGCCGTTTTCGCGAAGAAAGAAGCGGTCGAGCGCGCCGACGCGCAGAAGCTCGCGGAATTGCTGGCCGGCGTGGCTCTGGAGTTCACGCGCCGCGCGGGCGAAAACGATCAGCTCTTTGGTTCCGTCACCTCCGCCGATATCGCGGAAAGCCTCGCCGCGCAGGGATTCAACGTGGACCGGCGCAAGGTCGCTTTGCAGGAGCCAATCAAAATCGTCGGCGAATTTCAGGTCCCGCTGAAACTGCACCGCGACCTCAGTGCCAACGTAAAGGTCGTGGTCAAGAAGGAAGCGTAACTGCTTCGGGATCGAACGCGCTTATCCACACGCGTCCACAGGCTTCAAACACCTTTTCATCAGAAAACTGAGCGACAGCCCGATCGCGCGATTGCCGCGATCTCGTTTTCGCACTAAAGTCCCATCGCGCGATCGAACTGGCACGGTATCGCGGAGGCCCGCCGCGCGGCAACGCGTCCGCATTTGGCCGTTGACACGGCGCCGCGCCTAAGGCGAATATAAGGCGAAATATACATGCCTGCTGAAACGACCATCGAGCGGCCTCTGCCGCATTACCTGGTTGCGGAGAAGACTCTTCTGGGCGTAGTTCTGCTCAACAATGCCGCCTTGGTTGGCGCGCTTGAAAAGGGTCTGACCTCGGACGATTTCTTCCTTCCCGAGCACCGCAACGTATTCGACGCCATGATGCAGCTCGACGAAGGCCGCAAGCCCATCGACGCCGTCACCGTCACCGA
>JAGWRH010000382.1 GCA_028876695.1 Acidobacteriota bacterium
AAAATGTTTTTGTTCTTGACTTCATCCGTGGCGGCCTTTATAGATGGACGAAGCGATTCGCGCACATCGAAATTTGAGAGCGCCATCGCGGGGAGAAAGTTCCACTGTAGTTCATGCGCGGAACCACTCCGGGCTTTCTGGAATGGGAGCCTTCGAGTAAACCAAGCGGGGCATTCGACGCGGATGCCCCGCTTTTATTTTGCGCGGACTTGCTCCCGTTAGTCTTCAGCGCGGGCGGCTTCGATCGTGGCGCGGATCGGAATCAGTTGTTCGTGCGCCGGGCACAGCGCCTTGTAGTCGCAGTTTCTGCAGCCGAATCCCGGCTTCGCGGAAAAATCTCCCGCGCGGATCTGATCCGCCACTTCGCCGATCTTTTTCCTCGCGGCCGCAAGCGCCTTGGCGTCGCGCGTTGTCGCGACCGCCTCATTCGACATCAGGTTGTAGAGCACCAGCCGCTTCGGCTCAAGTTCCAGCACTTCGCGCGCCGCAAGCGCGTAGATGCTCAGCTGTAAATCTTCGCTCGCTTTCTTCGCATCGCGCGGTTTGCCGGTTTTGTAGTCCACAATCTCCACTGCGCTTCCGTCGATGCGATTGATCTGGTCGATGCGGCCGGTGACGATCACCTCATTCTCGAGTGGCAGCTCGAACGCTTTCTCCTGGTACAGAACGTCCGCCGGCGCCGCTGAATAGGTTTCCTGGAACGCGGCGAGTTGCTCGCGTCCGGCGTTGCGATACTCCTGTTCCTGATAATCGTCCGGAAATCCCGCGGACGACCATTCGCGCTCGTAGATCGCCATCACTTCTTCAAGCGGCACGCGCCCGCGCTTGCGCAGCTCCGCCACGAATTCCCTGATCGTTCGGTGCATCACGTTGCCGAACGTCATCGCCGCGTGCGGCCCGCCGCGCACGCTCCAGAGATGCCGGAACATGTACTTCATCGGGCAGCGCTCGTACGCATCAATCGCTGAAGCGCTCAATTGCAGCGGTTCCGGCCGCGGCGGATGAAAGGCCTTGGCCCACAGCGCGACGCGCGAATATGCGCGCGATTCCGCGCCAACCGCGCCGAAAAGCCCCGCGGCGGCTGCAGATTCCGGCGCTGGCCCCGCGGACTCTTCCATCGGCGGCAAATCCACTTTCGGCGCGGATTGCAAGGTGTCCGACTTCTGCACTTTCGGATTCATCAGAAAATCGTCCAGGAACGGCGAAGGTTTCTTGCGCCGGTTCACCACCGTCGAAAGCGTCAGATGCTGCTTCGCTCGCGTCAACGCCACGTAAAAGAGCCGCCGCTCTTCTTGAATCTGAAAATCGCCGCTGGGCCGCTCCTCTTTCATCAGCTCGGGCGGAAACTCAAACACCGCCTTGCGCGTGCCGGAGGGGAAGTCGTGTTTCGAGAGACGCAAAATGAAAACATGAGGAAATTCAAGCCCCTTCGCGCCGTGAGCGGTCATCAATTGCACGGCATCGTCCCCGAGCTCTTCTTCGAGCGCGATGTCTCCGCCCGCCTCGTGGAAAAATGAAAGGTACTCGATCAGGTCGCGCAGCCGCTTGCCGTCGCTCTTCTTCTCCCACTCGCGAACGAATTGTACGAACCGCTCGAGATACAGCCGGTCTGCATCGGAGCCGAGCGGCGCGATGCCCAGCGCCGCAATCAGCTCGTCGAGCAGGTCGCTCGCGGCGCTCCGGCGTGCCAAGATCCGCAACCGATTCAAGAGCTGCGTGAACTCGCCAAGCTGCACGCCTTCTCTATCGAATGGCGCGTCGTGCTGCGCCGATTCCGCCTCGTCGGCCAGAGATCGTTTGTTCTTTATCGCGCGCTCGGCGAGCCGCACCAGATCGCGCGGCTCCAGTCCCCAGTACGGCGCGGCCAGCACGCGCGAACACGCCACGTTGTCCGAAGACTGGCCGATCACCCGCAGCCATGCGAGCAGGTCGCGCACCAGCGTGCTCGAAAGGATCGAGAAATTCTTGATCGCAAATGGAATCCCGCGCCGCCGCAGCGCCTCGAGCAATTCCGCGCGATGCGAATGCTTGCGGTAGAGCACCGCCATGCTGCGCCATTTCGCGCCCGCCTCGTGCAGCCGGTCGATTTCGGACCCCACCCAGTGCGCTTCTTCTTCCGCCGTGGCGAATTCCGCCACGCGCACGCGCTCGCCTTCGCGGTGCTCGGTTTCGAGCTTACTCGAAGGCAGCAGAGGCGATTGCTCGTTGTTCTCGATCACCGCGTGCGCCACGTTCAGGATCCGTTGCGTCGAGCGGTAATTCCGCGAGAGCGACACCAGGAATTTCTTGGCATCCACTCCGCGCCCCGCTTCGCGGACGCCGCAGAAGTGTTTCAGAAAAATCGTGAAACTGCCAAATGACGCGCCGCGAAACCGGTAAATCGCCTGGTTGTGATCCCCGACCGCCAGAATGTTTCCGCGCGCATCCTCGCTTGCGGATGGCGCCGTGAGTAACCTCAGCAGTTCCAGCTGCGCGATATTCGTGTCCTGAAATTCATCCACCAGAATGTAACGATATTGCGCGCGCAGCTTTGCGAGCAGCGCGGCGTCTGTGCGCAGCAACTCCACCGCTCGTTGCAGTTGCGCGCCGAACGTGACCAACTTCCGCTCGCGCAGCAGCCGCTCGCTCGTCCGATAGACGCGCGCCAGCTCCTCCTGCCGCGCCAGATTTTCTTCTGCGATCGCGAGCGCGTCGCCTTCGAGCGCGTGCTTCGTCCGCTGATGCTTCTGCCGCAGCTCGCCGACGTACCGGTCGTAATCGTCCGGCGAAACCAGCTCGTCCTGGCAGCGCGAAAAAAACTTTACGAAATCGCTTAAAAATTCGCCCGGCTCCTGCAGCCTCTTGAAATGTTGCAAGCCGAGCTCGCCGATGTGCCGCCGCAGCAAAATCCAGTGGTCGATGTCTTCGAGCGGCTGCGCCTCCGCCGCCGCTTCGCGCAGGATTTTTTCGAGGCAAAAGTTATGGAACGTGCTCAGCCACACGCCTTCGGCGCGCAGGCCAACCGTTTGCACCACGCGCCATTTCATCTCCCCTGCGGCCTTGTCCGTGAACGTCAACCCCAGAATGTTTTCGCCCGCGAGCTCGGGATTTTCTTCCAGCAGCCGACGGATGCGCTCCGTAATCACGCGCGTCTTGCCCGTCCCCGCGCCCGCCACCACCAGCAGCGGCCCTTCGCCGTGCTCCACCGCCGCCCGCTGCTCCGCATTCAGCGGAAACCCCGCCGCAACGCCCGCCTCGGCCGTAGCCATGCGCGTCTCCGCGGCCCTTATCACCGCCGCTTGGCCCGCCCCCAGGCTCCGGGCGTCGGCGCCCGCGTCCAAGGCGCTAGACGATTCTTCCCCGCGATTCGCCGCCGCGTTCCTCACATTTTTTCGCACTGTCATTTCTGT
>JAGWRH010000383.1 GCA_028876695.1 Acidobacteriota bacterium
GGGCGGGAACCAACGGCGTTCCGCCGGTAAGAAGCGTGGACAGCGTACGCAGTAACTGCGAAACCTGCGTTTTCACCCATACCTGGCCGGCAATAGGCAGGTGCGGCTTAAAGCGTTCAATGGCCATTCCACCGCGCTCCGATCGCGACCAGAGCACCAGGAGCACGGCTGCGACGGCTACCAGGACGATGAACATCAGAAAGTAGTGGCGGAGCGGCATCGCGAAACTGAGCAAAATGCGCGTGGGCGTAGGGAGCGGAACATCGAGATCGTGGTACAGGTCCGCGAATTTGGGCATCGCGGAGGTCACCACGTAGGTAAGCACCAGCAAAGCGGTGACCACCAGCACAGCCGGATAGATCAGGGTGGTAATCAAGCGGCTGCGAAAACCGGTGCTCACGCGCAAATACGCAATGTATTGATCCAGTACGCCGCTCAAATTTCCGCTGCGCTCGCCCGCCGTTATCGCCGTGACGTAAACAGGCGGAAAGGAGCCCTGCTGCGCCAGGGCTTCGGAAAGCAAAGCGCCATCGCGCACGCTCTTGCGCACGTCGGCCAGAATGGGCCTCAAACGTCGCGCGGCAGCGCGTTCGGCGAGCAAGTCGAGCGCCTTTAGGATCGGCAGCCCGGCCTTGATCAGCGTATTGAACTGCTGATTGAAGACCAGGAAATCGTGCGGCCGGATCGCCCGCGTGCGCGAGGGGCTCCCCAGGAGCGCTTGTAAATTCAAATGGCTGCGGATCGAGAAGACGTACAAGCCGCGGTCGATCAGCTTCTGCTTGGCTTCCGCCTCGGTTTGGGCGGACTCCCGCTGCTCGAAAACGCGGCCCGCCGTGTCGCCCACTTTGCAGACAAATTCAGCCATATTCTCAGCGTTTCGCGGCGGCAGACCCCGCTGCCACCAACGTAGAGACTAGCATACCCCTCTTTGTCGCTTGGTGAATCGGAGACAAGCGAGACGTGAATTGCATCCTACAATCCCCCTGGTCGTGCCCAGCCCTCGGATGCGGTAACCCGACTTCCCTGCCGTTCGGCCGCGCTGGTCGTGTGGTAGAGTCGCCCATTCCGGATTGCAATCGGGGCGCGCGAGGTCGCCCAAGTCGAATATGGAACCCATTTCGCACTTTTTTTATTCCGACCGCCTCAAACTTCAGTTCTGGGATTACGGACAGGACTCCAAACCCGCGCTTGTGCTGGTTCACGGCGGGCTCGATCACGCCCGCAGCTGGGATTGGGTGGCGCGCACGCTCCGAGAGCACTATCACGTGTACGCCCTCGATTTGCGCGGCCATGGAAACAGCGCCTGGGCGCCGGGAGCGATGTACAGCATCGCGGAACACGTTCTGGATCTATCCGCGCTGGTCGATATCATCGATGAATTTCCATTGCGGTTGGTTGGCCATTCACTGGGAGGCGGAATCGTCCTGCATTACGCGGGCGTGTATCCGCAGCGCGTACGAAAGGCGGTTTCCATCGAAGGGCTCGGATTTACGCTTGGACATGCGGTGTTCGATCCGCAGCCGAAGCGGATTCGCGCGTGGATTGAGGCGGTACGCGGAGCCGAAAAGCGGCAGATGAAAAGCTATCCCGATCTCGATTCGGCGGTCGCCCGCATGAAAGAGGTCAATCCGCACCTTTCCAACGAAGTGGCGCGGCATTTGACCTTGAACGGCACGAACTGGGAATCAGA
>JAGWRH010000028.1 GCA_028876695.1 Acidobacteriota bacterium
ACGGCCCCGCGTAGCTTCCCGGAACGAACAGCAGAATGATCATCATCATCAATAGCTCGACGCTGATCAGCATCATGCCGATACTCATCCCCGCGCGCAGCGGAATCTGGTAAACCGGAAACGGCTTCCCCGGCAGGCTCGCGAACGCCGTCCGCGAGTTCGCGAACGTGTTCACGCGAATTCCAAACCACGCCACGCCGTAGCTGCCGCAAATTCCCAGAATGCTGAACGCCAGAATGATGATCACCGACGTGGCCGGGTCATGCAGCAGCGCTCCGAAGTAGAGCAAAATCACAGCGCCGATAAACAGCCAGAGGAGCACCAGAAATTTGCCCTGCTGGATCAGGTACGTCTTGCAGGTTTCGTAGATCAGCTCGGACATCTCGCGCATCGAGCGATGTACCGGCAAATTTTTCAGCCGCACGTAAATCGTCAATCCGAAGGCCAGCCCCAGGAAGCAAAAGAGGATCCCCCAAACCAGCAGCGTGTGCCCGTCCGTGCCCAGGAATTTCACGCTCGAAAGGTCCGGCAGCTTCAAGTTCGCCTCGCCTCCCGTCGAGCTCGCCTGCGCGTGGGCCACGCCTGCGCTCGCGAGCGCCAGAAATGTCAGTGCGGCGCAAGTGGCCGCGAGCTGCCTCGCTCGGCCGCGTACGCCCGAGGCCCCCGACGCGCTTGCGCGTTGGGGTGGAAGTCCTGTAGCTGCGCGTACGATGTGCATCAATATTCCTCCGTCAACGATTCATCTGGGGATGTTCGGGCGTACTTTAAGGAAAGACCCTTCGTCGATCGACGCCGGGACCTCGCGTGTCCGCACCTCCAACCACACCGTCCCAGCTTGCAAATGGTTTCGTTCTCCCGTGCGGAAGACTCTCAGAGTGAGAGCCTGGGTGCGAAAAGTCCCTTCACGAACCTACTTTTCTAGCAGGAATACCCCGTTTCGTCAATCCGCTCGGTTGCCACCACTTTTGTCATCCCGAACCCAGACCCGACGTTTTTTAGTCGGGGATGAGGGTGAGGGATCTGCTTTTCGATCCGCCATGTGGCCTGTAGTCATCGAATGCCGCGCAGCGAGTCAGTTTGAATCTCTTAGTCGTCACACAAGCGGTCGAAATTCAAACTGACCTAATGCCGGCGATGGCCGAAAACCGCGTCAACCGCGTGTTAGAATCCCCCGATGGCCAGTCGCAAAATTTCTCCGGGTGGCACCATCAACGGCGCCGTCGAGCTGCCCGGCGACAAATCGATCTCCCATCGTTACGCCATCATCGCCGCGCTCGCCGAAGGCCCGAGCGAGATCGCCAACTACGCCTCCGCCGCCGATTGCCGCAGCACGCTCGAATGCCTCCGCCGCCTGGGCGTCGAAATCGCGACGAAAGACCGCCTCGTCCACATCGCCGGCAAAGGTCTCGACGGCTTGCAGGAACCTCGCAAGCCCCTCGACGCGGAAAATTCCGGCTCCACGATGCGCATGCTCTCCGGAGTCCTCGCTGGCCAGCGCTTCCGCTCCGTCATCACCGGAGACGATTCCCTCCGCCGCCGCCCCATGCGCCGTATCATTGACCCGCTGCGCCAGATGAGCGCCGATATCCACGGTGACGACCGCGGCTGCGCCCCGCTCGAAATCCGCGGCGGCAATCTCCACGCCATCGACTTCACTCCGCCCACTCCCAGCGCACAGGTCAAGTCCGCCATCCTTTTTGCCGGCCTGTACGCGGACGCGGTCACCACCGTCCATGAATCCGTCCGCACTCGCGATCACACGGAAATTGCCCTCCGCGAGTTCGGCGCCAATATCGAAGTTTCGCGCGGCGCGATCCGCATCCATCCTCGACCGAAGCTCGCCCCGCGGCGCCTGATCGTCCCTGGCGATATTTCCGGCGCCGTATTCTTACTGGCCGCCGCGCTGATCCTGCCGGATTCTTCGCTGTTGCTGCACAACGTCGGCCTGAACCCCACGCGCAGCCGCGTGCTCGATTTTTTGATTTCGCTCGGCGCGAAAATTCACGTGCCTGCGCTGGCCTCGCGCGATGGCGAGCTCGTCGGCGATGTTTCCGTGAATTACGCGCCGCTCGCCGGTGGAGAAATCTCCGGCGCGCAAGTCGCCGAAATGATCGACGAGCTTCCCATGCTCGCCGCCCTCGGCCCGTTCACGGAAAAGGGAATTGAGATTCACGACGCGCAGGAATTGCGGCTCAAGGAAAGCGATCGCATCAGTACTCTTGCCGCGGGCCTTCGCGCCATGGGCGCCCGTGTCGAGGAATTTCCGGATGGCCTCCGTGTCGAAGGGAAGGAAGGACCCGCGGGACGTTCCGCCGCCGCGCCAGGCGCGAAATTACACGGCGCAACCGTCGATCCCTGCGGCGATCATCGCATCGCCATGGCGCTCGCCGTCGCCGCGCTCGGCGCCGAAGGCAAAAGCACCATTCGCGACGCCGAATGTGTCGGCGTTTCCTTTCCCGAATTTTTCGACACCCTCGAGCGCCTCCGCGGCCTTTCCTGATCTCCAGTTCATCCCGGGCATTTGCGTGGAAGGATTTCTCTTTCGACATGACGCTCGTGTGGCACCCGCCATTCGGCATTGCGTTTTCGTCGAGGCGCTGCCCGCCGCGCGCTGAGTTACCGGCCTGGGGAATTCTTGCGCAGGTGAATCGTTCCGTAGGTTGTGGCGATCGTGATTCTCGGTCCGCCGGACGTGCCCACTCGCCCGCTGATATGCCCCGCATCCTCGTTGTTCGAGACGTTCAGTTGACCGCCGCTAAAATCGCTCGCCACGTCGCCGCCTCGCGACATCGCCTCCACCTCAAACGACGATGCCGCCGGCAGCGTCACGTCTACGTCCGCGGTGTCGTCCGTGATATGGATGTCCTCTCTCGGCGGCGCGGTGAACCACACTTTGATGTCCCCATGCGCGTTGGCGATGTCCAGCGGTCCGGTCGCATCTTTGATGTTCATGTCCGAGTTATGCGTCGATATTCTCACCCGGCCGCTCGCGCCCGAGATGCTCAGATCTCCATGGTCGCTTTCGAGCGTGCCATCCAGGCGTGTCACCGATACGTTTGTCCACGGCTGCGTCACGCGCAACTCCTCGCGCACGCCGCTCGCGCGGATCGTTCCACGGAACGGCCCTTCGACCGCGGCGGTGCCATTCACGCCGCTGATGTTCAGATCGTCGCCGCGTCCGGTGATCAGCACGTTGCCCTTCGCTCCCGCAATGCGTCCGTCGCCGCGATTCAGATTTACCGCTACGTTGCCCCCGGCATTTCTCACTTCGATATCTCCCGCGCCGGAATGTGCCTGCACGTCGCCGGAAATATCCTGGATGCGAATGTCGCCGTAATTCGTGCCCGCGGCCACGCTCGCGCTCGGCGGCGCCTGTACCGACAAATCGAAGCTCCCACGGCCCCGGTTGAACGCAAACTGCGGCCCAATGCGATAGAATCCCGCGCCATAATCGATTCTCACGCTCGCGTTCTGTAACGCGCGGTCGGCGGACGTTTGGCTCATGCCCCACATCGTTTTCTGCGCCGCCACGAGCAGTTGATCGCCCGGATGTCCCTGCACCGCGATGTCGCCTCGCGGAATGTTGATCGTCAGGTGCGCGTCCAGCGGGATGGTTTGCGGGGGCAGCGTCTCGCTGCGCGAATACGAAGGACCAAATTCCGGCATCTCGAAATTCAATCGCGGCACGCGGTCGCGCACCCAGTCGCGAATCACGAATCCTCCGAGCACCGCCACCAGCAGCACGATTAGCGCCGCTTCGCCGCCGGAGACGATGGCCGGCCGCGGCTCTCCGCGCCTCTGCGCCAGCAAGTAATCGATCATTTTTGCGGCGCCCCACAGGATCAGCAGCGCCGGCCAGTACACCGCGATCGCATGGCCCAGCCGCAGCGCGGGATGATAGATGGCGACGAGAAAAAGAACGCCGATCGCCACGAGCAGCAGGCCCGCGAAGATCGAGCTCCCTTTTCGATTGCCGCTCACCAGCCCCTCACGAGCGTTCCGATCCCGCGCTGGGAGTGTGGCCTTCGCGCGAAGCCGTTGACTGCGCCAGCAGCAGGACGCCCACAACCACCAGCAGCACGGGCCACAGTGTCGCAAAGCCGTATCGCGTGAATTCTCCGCTCAGGAAAATCGCTCCGATCGCGATCAGCACCACCGGCCCCGTCAAGCTGCGAATGCGGCACCGCGCGCATGGGCA
>JAGWRH010000384.1 GCA_028876695.1 Acidobacteriota bacterium
CGAGCAGCGTCACCTCGATATCCGTCGGACGATTCCTGCGGAAGCAATCGACGGCCAGCAGTAGCACGTCCGCGTGGAAAAATTTCATGCGCCGCCAGACTAGCCCGATGCGGCCCATGGCCTGATCGCGCGCCATCGAGTAGCCCGCGGCCGTGTCGTTGTTGGCCATCGACCCGCCAAAGAGCGCGGGAAACGCGCCGGTGAGGAACTGCGCGACCGGCCCCATTAAGCTCGCGGCATGTTCGGAAAGATCGGGCGGGACGCGCGCGGCTTCGGGCTGAAAAAATCCCGACGCAAGCGACTGCCCCGGCTTCGCGCGCGCGGGATAGTGCGCGCCCGGCTCGGCCGTCTGGCTCTGCAGCGAATCGAAATCCAACACTTCGCTATCGGCGTAAATCGGCGGAATGCCGTACTCGTAGGTTTCGATCTGTAAATTCGAGAGCGTGTTGAAGCGTTCCTGCACGCTGATCAGCGAATCGCCCAGCGCGGGGCGCCCGCTCGAGCCATCGCCCGGCAGCGCGTGCATCACGCGCCAATGATCGTCCATATTCTCGTTGCGCGATTCGCAGTACACGTCGCCGGCGAACGCCGCGTAGGCGCCGTCCGGGAAAAGCTGCAGCAGCTCGTCGCGCAGCGATTTGTCATCGAGTGCGAAAAACGCCCAGGGACGCAGCCAGGTGCGCTGGAACGTGATCAAGTTGCTGTTGAAATCGCCGCCTTCGGTGAGCGGCCCGCCTTGCGATTGCGCCAGGCGCGCCAGGCGCTCGTATTCCTGCATGCTCGCGGCAACCGGCGCGCCGATTTGATCCGCCGCGTGCGGATACGCCGCGCGCAGCCGCGCCATGTGCACTTCCATATTCCATTGCAGGTACGGATACTCGGCCATGTCGTTGGCCCATGGCGGAGTTTTCAGCTCGAGTCCCCCGGCGATGGTGATCACTTCCTGGCCATTCGGCACGCGCAGGCGCGTTTGCGCCGCGGGAACGGCGATCGTCTCGGCCGCGACAAAGTCTTCTTCCGTGAGCAGCGCGCCGCACTGCGAGCACCCGCTCAACTGCTCTTTCCGCTCGGCCGCCGGCGCAAAAGCGGTTCCCTCGCCGGAGGTCTGCGAACCGCCCGCGGCCGTCCTCGCGCGGGACGACAGCCCGGAGGAGCCGGCCGCCTCGACAGCATCGGCATCGCCGCGCGATCGACCAGGCGTCGTGGCGCCGCATTGCGGGCAGACGTACACGTCGCCGCCGACGCGCACTTCGCGCATGCCAATTTCCGTCTCCGGATGAAATCCGAAGCGCTGCCCATCGACCACGAACCGCACATACGCGCCGACCTTGCCGCCGGTCCACAGATTGAACGCCTCATCCACCAGCAAATTCCCGATGCGGTTGTTGCGTTCAACCAGCGACGCCACTTCCGTTGCCGCTTTCGCGGCCGCCACGTCCTCCTCCGCCTGCGCCGACGTCGGGAAGAACCGCACGCGCGGCACATCCTGCGAAAGCACGGCGATCAGCGAAAGCCCAAACGCCTGATAGATATTCGTGACGAATTCGTAGCGCGGAAGATCCTGGAGCGAACTCTGGTCCATGATCTTCTGCTCGAACGGCAAATGCCAGTTCTGATCGCGCTCGTCCCACCAGAGGTATTGCAGGCCGCGCCAGAATTGATGCGCCTGCTTGATGCGGCGAATTTCCTGCCGCCGCGACAGTTCCGATTCCGTGCCGAACTGAAAGACCAGCCGTCGCAGCGCCTCTTGCAAGCGCTCCGGGAGCTGCTCGTTGTTGGGACCGTAAGGAGAGGTGCCGCCCGCAATGGCGCTGGTTGGGCGCGCACTTGCGGAGTCGTTCGGGCCCTCGACGGGAACGATTGCGGGATCGGCGGCCTGCGGCGATTGCACCGTTGAATCCTCGGCGCCGGAAAATCGCGCGGAATCGTTCGCAAGCCTTTCGCTGGATCTTGGCGTGGACATTTTTTCTCGCTCGGAAGGAGTTGCGCGTGTTGCCGTGCGCGGCGGATGTTCAGACCGGCCACCGGACGTCAATTTCGCGGCGTGATTCTAGGGGGCTGCCTAAGTCCGGCCGCCCGTGCCCCGCGGGTGGACGATGGTCCGCCCGGCCAATTCCCCGGATGCCGTGCGGGGCTCGCCACGCCTTCCGCCTCTTGCGTCGCGCTCCAGGCCGCGGACGCTGCCGGCGAATCGGCGGCAAAGGCTGCTTCGTGGGCCACGCGGGGCGATTTCGCTAACGGCTGCTTTTCGCCAGCTCGTCACGAAGAAAATTTACCAAGTCGCGGTGATCGGCGAAGACGTGCGTTTCAGCGCGGCTTCCGCCGGATGCAGCATGCGGGGAAAGCGCAGCGGCATCGCCGCCGCGCGAGGGCGCCTCCTGCTGCCGATGCACCCGCGCCACGAATCCACGGGCGGCGCGGCCGGAGTGCGCGGGCACCATCTCGGCGGCTTCAATTTCAACGCGATGAATCGGGCCGTCCGCGTCGCTTCCGGTGGCGGAAACGCGGTTCGGTTCATCGTCGAATTCATCGCCGGCGGCTGAATTTTGCGTGGCTCGATTTTCGAGCGCCGCAAGTTGCGCTTCGGCTTCGCGCGCGGCCTCGAGCGCCTGGCCCATCACCGGATTCATGTAATAACGCCCATTGATGAACGGCATGTCATCTCCTTTTCTCTGGGGCGCGGCTATACGACGCTGCACAGTGCAGGAAGCGGCCTGGCGGGCGGCTCGTATCTTCACGCGCTCATTCTTGCGATGGCCGCCGCTCATCTGCCTGCTGACGAACGCGCATGTTGCGCACGGCCTGAAATTCGAGCGAACGGTTTACTTGGTGCCACGAACGCCGGCGCAATGGCGTTGCCACTTGCGAGAGATTCCCGCCCGGCATTCGATCGCCGGTCGCCGGCGCCGAAATCGCCTGAGCTGAAGGCGAGGCCGGTTCCGTTACCGGCCCCAGCGGACGGTCGGCGTCCGCTGGGATGGTGGGTGCGGGCGCACCGGAACCGGCCCGGAGTGAAGGCTGACTGCGGGGATTCGCCGCGGAGGTGGATGCCGCAACGCCAACGTCGATCGGCGGAATGCCGGCAATGCCTAAAATCGAATTGAGCAGCGCGCGATTATCCTGGCGCAGACGCGCGCATTCGCCTTGCAAGCGGTTAATCTCGAATTCCAGCGCGCGCGTGTAGCGCGTCCGCGAGATCCGCCGCCAGAAATCTCGAATGTTCATCAGCCGCGTGTACATTTCGTGGTTTTCCATCTGGTGCGCCAACGCCATCAACGCGAACGAAACGGAAGGCCGGGACGCCAGCGGCGCAGGAACGACACCGGCTGCGCGCCGCGTGTTTCGTCGATTTGGGCTTTGCGCGCTTGAATCGCGCGAATCGTCGGATCGGGCGAAAGGACGTGCGCGGCCAGGCGCTCGTCGAGCGGCGGCCGGCCCTGTGCGCCTCGGCGGCTCGCGAAACGCGATTTCAGCCCATAACGCGCGGCGTCCGCCGGGTCGTCGCCATCCATCTTCTGGACGTCTTCCACGCGCGCGGAATCGCGCACCAGGCTGGGAATCGTGCGGATCAGTTCCATGCAATTCTCGGTGAGCAGCCATTCGCCGGCATCGAGCATTTGATACATCAGCATCCAGCCGCCCACGCGGTCATCGTCGGCTGGAATTGGACGCGGAAAGCCAGCCGCCGCGAAGACGTCGCCCATCTGCTCGGCAATCGACGCTTCGTCCGTCCGCCGCGCGAAGGCATCGGGCGAAAGGTAGATCGCGTCGATTTTTTCGCGCCCTTGGCGCGGATCGCTCGCCGCGCTTCGCGCAACGATCTGCTGCGCCAGGTCGCGCGGCGCCGTATGCCGCGTGACCAGTTCGCGATAGGTGACCACCCGGCGCGCATCGTTCGGGGCGCCACTTTTGGGCGCGGTGCCCGCCTGCGAAACTTCGGTCAGCGGTCGCACTTGGCTCGGTTCCAGCGAAACGGGATTCGCCGGGCGCCGGTCAGCCTCGGAATTACAATCGAGAACGGCCGCCGGCATCGCCGCGTACCAATACGCCGCCGCCGGATGCTCGAAGCCCCAGTCAATTGAAATCCAGCGCGGCCACCAC
Organism: Acidobacteriota bacterium; assembly: GCA_028876695.1. Classification (GTDB taxonomy): domain Bacteria; phylum Acidobacteriota; class Terriglobia; order Acidiferrales; family UBA7541; genus Palsa-295. The sequence goes on from JAGWRH010000384.1 coordinate 4,102, forward strand.
GGCTTCCAGTCGATTTCCTCGGCGCGCAACACGTGGCGCGCGAAATCGAACCGGTCGAAATACTGCCCGGCGAAAACGTCCCAGTCGCCGTCGAGAAACGCGCGGCGCAGATGCGACGGCAGCGCGCGCAGCGTTTTCAGATAGCTTTCGTCGCCCGCGTAGATGGGATTATCGGAGACGCGCGCGGGAATGAATTCGTAGTCCGCGGGATCGTATTCCGCCGGGTTTTCCATTCCCGGCGCGGCCTGCCGGTCGATCCACAGCGATTTGACCCACGCATGGCCGATGTTGCCGGGATTCGTCGCGCCCGCCATGCACGGAAACGCTCCCGGAATGGGGCAGCGGTTTCGGCTGGTGAGAAATTGCCATTGCCGCAAGGTGAAGAGCGTCAGCTCGTCGATGCCGATGAAGAGAAATTCGGCGCCCTGGTATTGGTAAACGTCATTTTCATTCTGGCAGTAGCCAAAACGAGTGGTCGAGCCGTTGCGCCACGTCACCACATGCTTCGAATCGTTGAAGCTGGTGTACAGTTCGCGCGGAATGTCGCGCCGAAAATAGAGCAGCAGCGATTGCTCGAGTTCGGGAAAGGTGCGGCGCAGCAGCAGCGTGTTCGCGCCGGAGCACTCGTTGGCCTGCAGGATCGCTTCCATGAGCAGCGCCTTGGATTTGCCCGGACCCGCGGCGCCGCCGAAGAGGCGATATTTCGCCGCCGACGCGTGAAATTCTTGCTGCTTCGGAAAGGGCGCGTAAGGCAGCAGGAATTTGCGGCCGGCCGCGAGCTGCTCGTCGCCGGCCCACCGCTCAAAGCCCGATGTGACGGTTAGCATGGGGACCGTTATCGACTACTTTCGAGGGATCCGATTTCCTATTCCGGCTCCGCGCCGCTCGCGCGCTCGCGCTCTTCCCTCGGCTCCGATCGCGCGGGACGGTCCACGTTGTGAACCAGCTGCACCGTAACCGGCGCTCCGTCCTCGGCGAATCCTGAGCCGGCGGTCTTCCCTTCCAAATGGCGGGCCAGCTCTTTCAATCCATCGAGCAGCAATTTCAACTTTGGAACGTCGGCTTTGCCTTGCAGTTGCCGAAAGAAGCCGTCCAGATTTTCGGCGTATCCAACTTCATCGAGCCCTTGCCGGCGAAGCGCCTCATCGAGCGGCCAGCGCTTGCGGCGGCGACCTCTTCGAGATTTCTTGGGTTTGCTTGTGGCCATGATTGAGGAGAACCTTTTGCGGTGAGGAGCGGCGAACGCTGGAGTTTTCTTTAAGCGGAGGTTGGACCCGGGCGAGTTGTGCGAAGAATATCGCCTTTTTTATTTGTCGTGCTTGTCGTACCACTCTAAGTCTGGGCGCCTGCCCGAACGAGGGCGCTGCTTCTTTAAATCCTCGAGTGCTTTTTGCTGCTTTACGAACGCGACAAACTCGCGAATAACGGCATCGGTTGAGTTGTATTCGGCATAGGCGGCCATGATTCGTAAGACCAGGTCCCGCCATTCGTCCGGCGTCCCTTCAACAGTGATCAAGTCGGGGTCTACCCAAGCGCGCATCGCGCCCGCATCATACACCACCAACGGCGGGCGCCCGTGATCGCCGGCTCAAAGCAATCACGCTGAGTCACACGGGCGTATTGGGCTTTCGGACTAGACGAGCACTTGCACGA
>JAGWRH010000385.1 GCA_028876695.1 Acidobacteriota bacterium
CGGGATCGTGAAGATCGCCCGGCCATTGTTGGTGAGAGACCAGTTATCATCCAGATGCTTTTCGTCCAGGCCCGCGAGCGCCTGGCGCGCGTCTTCGCTGGCGCGATCGAACGTATCGATCAGCATGGCGTGCGTTTCGACGCGCGGAAAATTCGAGGCGGCGAGATCGAGCGACGACTTGCGGATGATCGCCGTGCCGAAGCCCGGAAGCGTGGCGATATGACCGGCAAGCCAACCGGCGGTGCCCGACTTCGCGTGCGGCTTCCAGTCCCACTTGGCGGCGGGCACGCGTTCCAGAGTTTTTCTGGTGTTGGCCATTTCGGTGTCGAATTCTTGGATCAGATAGTTCTTGAGCGACATGAGGTCTCCCGGCGTGAACGTTGACTCCGCGACAGGGTGCGCCTGCGCGTACGTCCATATTACCGCCGCGGCGGGAAAAATAGGGATTCTTCGGCTAAGCGCCCGTCTGAATGGACGCTCGAGCTGGTTATTTGCCGTTCGAAGGGCGGCTGAACACCGGAGGCGGCGCCACAAGCCGAACGACATGTTGGAGCCGCTCGATTTTGAAGGGCTTGGCCATGCAAACCACCGCGCCCATTTGGTGGCTCGCGGCGTAGTCGGCGGGCTGAGCCGAGCGCGTAAGCAGGATCACCGGCACGCGCTGCAATCGCTCGTTGCGCTTGATGATCAGGCAGAGGTCGTGGCCGGACATATCATCGCACTCGATTTCGGAAATAAATACGGCGGGAACCGTGGTTTTCAGCACATCGAGGGCATCCTGCGACGTGGCCACGGTCACCACGGTGTAGCCATCCTGTTGCAGAACGCCGCGCATGGCTTCGGCGCTGCGCGCGTCTGGTTCAATGGCGAGCACGACAGCTTGTTTCGACCCAGGCGCGTCGGCTCCCAGGTGAACGTCCGCGGAGGCCGCATCGAAAGCCGGGCCGCCTTTGCGATCGGCGCGCTCGCTGCGCGCAGCTACAAATTGAATCCCGACGGAAAATTTTCCGCCGGGCGTTTGCGTCACGCGGACTACTTCCGCCGTCTGCGACTGATTGAGCGCAGCCGCGGCCGTCGAATATGGAAACGTGACGCTCAACTGCTGGCCTTTCCAGTAGTCGGCGCGGGCCGCGGCGATCAGCAGGCCATCGCGCGAAACGTCCACCGTGGTGCATACTTCCTCGAAAGGTTCCCGCGTATTCAGAGCGCGCAAATGCACCTGCGCGGTGATTTTGGCGCGCCGGCGGCGGCGGCGTTCGGCGCCCGATTGCTGCGGCTGAGATGATTCTTGATCGGTCTTGCGGCTCGCGGCGAGATCCATGCTCGTGCTCATGCGCGGTTCCTCAGAGAATGCCATTCGATTACGGCCGGTCGGTTGGGCGCCAACCCAAAACTCAAGAGCCCGCCTGCACACACCGGGCGGACCTGACGACCTTTCCCCGTGACATATATTGGCAGCGATCGACAAAAGGCGGAATAGTACGGCAGTACCACGTTCGGCAACACAGGCCACCGGGGCGCCGGCAACGGGCGGGCCGGGTATTTGCGCTCGTTTTGGGCCGGTAACGGTCAATTGCATCGCGGTCCAGCCGAAAACTTCGGATCGTCAGGAGGTTTGCAGATGAATGTAGCTGTGAGTGGAGAGCGTGGCGCGGCGCAGGCGCGCGAAGCTTCAGACCAAGTTCGTGGCGCGGCTACAACTCCCGAGCGCGACCATCGCGGTCGCGGGCGGGGAACTGCGTTCGCGGCACCGCATCGTTACGCGAGCGACGATGAAATTCTCGGCCTCGACGCGCCGCAGTCGCCGGCGAGCGGCTCGGCAGCGCGCCGCGACCCCGAAGCTCAAACCGGCGGCGAGGAAACGGGATCCGAGCCGGCCAATGCCGACGCCGCCGCAAACGCCCGCCCTGCCGGCGACGCGGAAACTGATCCACGCCTTGCAGCGGCGCTCGATGCGCATCCAGAGCTGCGCCAGGCCTGGCAAGACGCCCAGTCGTATCGCGACGCGTTCGCCACGCCGGAGGAGGCCCGCGGGGCAACCGCGCTTTTGGGCGACCTCGATCGCATGGACGCGCTCTTTTTCTCGCGCC
>JAGWRH010000386.1 GCA_028876695.1 Acidobacteriota bacterium
CGATCCACGGACAAATGCGGCATCTGGTCGCGCAGGCGAATCGCAACGCGTTCTATTACGTACTCGACCGCGAAACCGGAAAGTTTATCGCCGGGCAGGCGTTCGCGAAGCAATCCTGGGCGAAGGGGCTGGACTCGAACGGCCGGCCAATCCAGATGCCCAACAACGAGCCCACCAAAAAAGGAAATTTAATCTACCCGAGCATCACGGGATCGGTGAACTGGACGAGTCCGTCGTACAGCCCGCTGACGGGATTCGTGTACGTCAACACGCGCGAGCAAGGCGCGATCTACTACAAAGGAAATCCCACCATCGAGCCGGCGAATCCCGCGGATACCGGCGGAGGCGGCGGGCAAAAAGTGCTGGGCGGCGATGACGCCTATAGCGCCGTCCGCGCGCTCGAAGCCACCACCGGCGACCGCAAGTGGCAGTTCAAGATGGTCGGCGATTCGTGGACGGGAACGCTGGCCACCGCGGGCAATCTGGTTTTCTGCGCCGATGCCGAAGGAGATTTCTTCGCGCTCGATGCAACCAACGGCAAGCCACTGTGGCACGTGCAACTGGGAAATTCCGTGCGTGCGAACCCCATCACCTACGAAGTGGACGGCAAGCAGTATGTGGAAGCCGCGGCGGGAAATTCGATTTTCACCTTCACCCTGCCGTAAATCCGGGAATCATTCGCCGCGTACCGGGCGGGCAGCACGGGCGGCTCGAACTTATTTTGCGGGTTTGGCGCGCGAAAGCTTGAGGACAATTTCGATATCGCGGCGCGAATCGAAGCTGGAAACGGTGCGAGTGGACGAAGTGAGAGCGCCGTTTTCGGCGTGGATCGCGTAATCGACGTTCGGATCGAGTCCGCTAAAGCGATACTCGCCGGCCGAATCGGAAATGTATGTGCGGACGGCCTGCGTCTTGGCATTCAAGAGGTAAACAATCGCGGACGCAACGGGATTTTCGCTCTTATCGAGCACCACGCCATGGACGGTGCGCAGTTCGGTCTGGGGATCGCGGTTTTGCGCGCGCGTTGCCGACCCGGCGGCGGCTAGAAACACGAAAACGACCGCGATCCACAACAGCCGGCGGGCGTTCAAGAGCGCTCTCCAACAAAGGCGTCCATTGCCGCGGCTCTATTCCTCGTCGTCATCATCGTCGTGATCGGAATTATCGCCGAGCCCGTCCTCTTCTTTCTCGGCTTCGTCATCCTCTTCCTCCTCTTCCTCATCGTCCTCGTCTTCGGAAAGCACGATCAGGTGGACCGGATGCGTTTGCGTGATCTCCAGTTCGACGTCGCATTCCGGGCAGCTCAGAATTTCCCCTTCTTCGACTTCGTCCTCGTCCAGGTCGATCTCGGCGTCGCATTCCGGGCATTTCGTCACGACTCTCTCCTCTTGCGTCGAACTTGAGCCAGGGGCGTATTATATAACGTCCATGTCAAGCTTTATCCGCATGCATCGCGGAACGCAATGACGACGCGCCGCGAATATCCGGGCCAGCCGATCGTGGGAGTGGGCGGAGTGGTCGTTTCCAATGGCCGCGCGCTGCTGATCAAGCGCGGCAGCCCGCCGCTCGAGGGCGAATGGTCCATCCCCGGCGGATTGCTGGAGATCGGCGAAACGCTGCTCGAAGCGGTCAAGCGCGAACTGCGGGAAGAGACCGGACTCGAGGTGCGGCCGCTCGATTTGATCGAGGTGTTCGAGCGCATCGAGCTCGACGGCAGCGGAACGGCGCGTTATCACTTTGTGGTGCTCGATTATTTCTGCGAAACGATGGGAGGCGAAGCGCGCGCCGGCAGCGATGTGACCCACGTGGCGTGGGCCAGGCCCGAAGAGCTGGTGCAATATTCCGTCTCCAGCACGGCCACGCGCGTGATCATGAAAGCGTTTCAGATGGTCCGAGCCGGCGAGCGAAGCGCTGGACGCGGGGGCTGAACGGCCGCGCGACAATTTAGCGGACGTAGGGGAAAATTTCGTCGGCAATCCAGTAATTGGCCAGCAGCACGGCGAATAGCATCCCGAAAGTCCACAAACCCCATCGCCAACGCAACCAGCCTTTTCTGAAAACCGAAAATTGCATAGGCACGTCCGCGACATACGCGGCGCAATAGCAGATATTCGCCCAGACCGCCAGTATAGCGAGCAGGACCAGCGACTCCCATTTGAACGTGGGCAGAAAATGCGGCCAGCTGGCCGCAACCCAGGCTACGACAATCGCCGCAAGAATCGCGTTGTACGCAATTCGCCGCCGCTCCCAGTACCGGATCGCGTTCGAAACTATTTCGGGGAATGCATTCTGCGGCGATTCACCGCTCCGCGACGCGCCGAGCTGTTCGGGATTCATGAGCTGCCTCCGGTTCAAGTGCTTGAAAACCCGCGGGGCCTCCGACACATTTTTTGCGGCCAGGGGCGAAGGCTTCGTTCAGCTCGCCGCGGCGGTTTCGGGCAGGCGGCCAAAGCGCCGCTCGCGTCCCAGAAAATCCTCGACCGCGCCCGCCAGATCGGCGGCTTCGAATTCCGGCCACATGCGCGGCGTGAAAAACAGCTCCGCGTACGCGCACTCCCACAGCAGGAAGTCGCTCAAGCGGCGCTCGCCTCCGGTGCGGATCAGCAGATCGACATCGGGCGCGGGCTCGCCGCTGTGCGTCACCTGTCCCAGCCGGCGCGCGAATTCGCGTTCGGTAACCTCCAGGCTCGACATCATCCAGCAAGCGGCGCGCAGAATGGCATCGCGCGAAGAGTAGTCGAGAGCGATGCAAAGATCCATGCGCCGTCCCGCGGCGGTTTTCCGCTCCGCGAAGTCGATGGCCTCGGCGAGCGCCCGCGGGATGCGATCGCGGCGCCCAATCACGCGCAGACGGATGCGCTCAGCTTCGAAATCCGCGGCCGAACTGCGCAAAAAATCCTCGAGCAGCGCCAGCAAGGAGGAGACTTCCGGAGCGGGGCGCTCCCAATTATTGGACGAGAATGCGTACAGCGTGAGCGTTCCGATGCCGAGATCGGGAGCCGCGCGTACGATGCGCCGCACCGCGGCCACGCCGGCGCGATGTCCCTCCGAACGCGCCAGCCCGCGCGCGGCGGCCCAGCGCCCGTTGCCGTCCAATAGAATCGCCACGTGGAGGAGCGGATCGGAAATCACTCTCGCTTTGCTGTTGCCCATTTGGAATTAGCGCCTTCCTAGCCTTCTCCGCAGCGCGGATCACGGCTTCCTGATTCAACACGCCCGATTCCGTTTCGACGGCGGCGCTCTTTCGACGCGACCCAGTTCAGCAATCCGGCCGCGCAAACGAAATACGGAAAAACGCCGCACAGCGTGTCGCTCGCCGAATGCGAGTGGCGATCGATCGCGCGAAAGACTTGCAAGCAAGATGCCAGAGCCACGCCCCGATGCCGCCCGGCCCTGCCACGAAAGGCCGGCAAATCCAACCCAGGGGCCGATACCATGCCGCGCTCATCGCGTGCCCCCTTAGCTGGATTTCGCGCTTTCGGCGTCCCGCGTCGCGCGGATCAGCGCTTCCATGTGGTTCAAATATTTTTCGAGAGCGCGGCGCCCGAGAGCCGTGAGACGATATTGCGTCTTGGGCACGCGGCCAGAAAACGATTTAATGCACAAAATGTAGCCGGCGTCTTCCAGTTTGCGGGCGTGGACGCTCAAATTTCCGTCTGTTACTCGAAGCAAAGGCTTCAGTTCCTTAAAGGTGAGAGACGGACTTACGGCAAGCGCGCTAACGATGCCCAGCCGCGTGCGTTCGTGGATCAGGCGGTCGAGTTCGGCGGCCTGCGCTTCGATCGACCGCGAAACTCCAGGCCCGCGCTTGGACTTTTCCTTGTCGTCGCGCGGGGAGCGAAGCGCCGTGGATTTACCCGCCATAGTTCCTCGCGATCACCGCGCCGAAAAGGATGTGCAATCCGCCAAAGCCCGCGGCCAGCAGGAAGTTGCCCCATCCCGCGGGAGAGAAAAGCGCCACCGTCCCCAAAACCATGAAACAGAGGCCCATCAACGGCACCACGCGGATGGAAAACGCGCCGCCGGTGACCACCCCCGTGCCGTACAGCAGGAGCCATATTCCGGCGACCGCACCGACGGATGCGGTGCGGCCGAGCAAAATCGTCAGCAGCGCGCCGGCGAAGAGCGGCGGCGCGAAGCTGTACACGAAGCGCCGGCCGGGACCGGAGAGCAGCGACGTCCCCGAACTGCGCGATTTTGAGATGGTCGTCCAAATGGCGATGGCGACGGCCACGCAGGCCTCGATGACCCACGTAGCGAACCAATCGAAGGCGTTGGCCTGGCGCGATGCGATTACCGCCGCTCCCACGGCCGTGATGCCGATGGCCACTCCGCCCCAACCGGGCACCGCGGTGAATGAGCCGGCCCGCTCCATGGTTTCGCGAATAAAGCGGAGGTTATCGCGAGCGCGATCGTCGAGCGCCACGGGGCGTTGGTCGCGCGGCGGCTGTGCGCCGGGGTTCATGCGTCCAGCCTAACATTGCGCCCAATGATGTCAAGTACTTTGCAAAACAAAGTTACAAGATATATAACAGCGCCCCGATGGCGATGGCCCTCGGCACGCACAGAACCGGGAATTCCCTTCCCTGCCGTGGAACTTCTTGTGCGCAGTCCGCGCGCAAGCTATGCTTTGGCCCCAACGCGCAGATGGCCGTTGGCACCCCCGCCGCGTGGCCCTTTCGTTTTGGGCTGGCATCAGCCGGGGCGCAAATCCCAAGGAGGTGACATTCATGACCAAGTGGATCATCGGCATTGCGGCGGTGCTGGCGTTGAGCTTCGCCTGTACCGCGCCCGCAGCCCAGCAGAGCAGCGCCAGTCCCGTTGCAGACGCCTTGCGCAGTCTGGTGGCGCGCAACGCAACCAATATGGTCGGCGCCGCCGACGAGATGCCCGCCGATAAGTTCAGCTATCATCCCACGCCGCAGCAGTGGACCTTTGCGCACCTGATGGTGCACGCCACGGGCGCGAACTATGGAATGTGCTCGGCCATAGCCGGCTTGCCCATGCCGAAGACCGATCCGCTCGCCGATAGCGATCCCAAGGACAAGATTGTTTCGGCGCTAAAGGCCTCGTTTCAGTTTTGCGAGGATTCGCTGAAGAACGTCACGGACGCGAATCTGGCTGAAGAAATCCCGTTTTTCGGCGGGCGAAAAGTGACGCGCGGAGCCATGATGATTATCATGGCCGATGATTACGGCGATCACTACAGTCAGGCGTCGGGCTATCTGCGCCTGAACGGGATTCTGCCTCCCTCGGCGCAACACCGGCGGCCGTAAAAGTTGCAATGTCCGCGGGCCCAGGGCGTTTGAGTCGTCCGGGCACTGCGGGGACCCCAAAGCGCTTCCGCGCTTTGGGGTACCTTCACGCGCGGGCCGCCCTTGCGCCTTGGCGCGCAACTAGTCATGCCCGGCAGACTGCTAGCCCGTCGTGGGCTTGGTCGCAGGGCGTTTCGGGACTCGCCGCCGCGGATACCTGCCGAGCGCCCAATTCAAACGAACTCTAAACAGGTCGCGCAGCATTCGCACACTGTCGTGCAAGACGTGCACCTTCGTCCCGGCGTCATGCGACCAGCGGACGGGAACCTCGGACACGCGAAGTCCGTGACGCTTCGCTAAAAACAAAATTTCCGGATCAAATCCAAACCCGGCAATGCGCTGTTGCTCGAAGATGATCCGGCACTCCGGCATTCGGAATGCCTTGAAGCCGCACTGCGTGTCTTCGATGGGAAGTCCGGTAACCAGGCGAACAAAGCGATTGAAGATGATGCCCGCCACTTCGCGAAACCGCGATTGATGCACGTCAATCAGGGAACGGTCGAGGGCGCGCGAGCCGATGGCGACATCGTTTCCATCGGCGATCGCGCCGAGCAATCGCGCGGACTCCTCAATCGGCGAGGAGAGATCGGCGTCCGTGAACACGGCGATCTGGCCGCGCGCTTCGAGCATGCCGCGGTGGACGCTGTAGCCCTTTCCCCGATTGCGTTGCTTCGAGAGCACGCGCAGGCATGGGATCGTCCGGGCGTATTCCTGCGCCAGGCGCGCCGTGCCGTCGGACGAGCCGTCGTCAACAAGGATAATCTCGAGCAAAGCCGCCGTTCGCGGCCGAGTAACGCGCGGTGTTTCGGTCTGGCCGCCCGAGGCCTGCGGCGCGCCTGCGGTGACCGGTGTGCTGGTTAACGCGGTTACTTGCCCGGAGCCCTCCCGGGGCGGGTTTGGAGGCCGCCCTACAAAGTATTCGCAGATCCGCGCGAGCGTGGCTCCGAGGCGCTTCTCTTCGTTGAACGCGGGAATCACTATAGAAAGCTCGAGCGCCGGTTCGTTCATCGCGACGAGATTACAAGTGGAGATCGGTTTCGAGCTGTCGAGGCAACCAGAGAGCGCAAACACGCCTCGAAATGGCGATCGGCCCCGGAACGCGGTTCGCTCTCAACTTTGGAAGGAACACGCCGCGGTTCGTTGGGAGGCCCACTTCGCATCGTTGAGCCAGCGTGAACGGTATAAAACGACTGACCATTGCATGTGGCACGCTATCACAACGCGAGCCGTTTGGCGCCGCCAAAACGCCTGCTTGCCCGACCCGTGCCGAACTCTTTTCGGTCGGCCGCAATGCGGTTATCGAAGGCGCGGGCGCGAATTGCAACCGGCGTGCGCGTTCGTTAGGATACAAGCAGCCGGCGAAACCCGCACTTAGCAACACTCGTCAAAGGAAATCAGGAGAGATCATGAAATTGAGAATTTGGGTCATCGCAGCAGCATTGTGCATCGGCGGGTCTGCCCTCGCGCAAGCCCCGGCTCCGAATCTGCCGCAGGCTCCGGCGGCGCATCGCCAATCCGAAACGAGCACGCCGCCCGCGAAGGCACCGGCTGCGACGCCGGCATCGCCTGCCGCGACACTCGATCCGGCAAAGGAAGCGGCGATCCGCCATTTGATGGACATCACCCAAAGCTCCAAGCTGGGCGATAACATGGCCGAGTATATCTCCGGCCAGGTGCGCCGCTACATGAGCCAGTCGATGGACCCCAACACGCTGCCGAAATTCATGGACACGTTCAACCAGAGGTTCGCCGTCAGCGCTCCTTCCAAGAACGTGACCGACGCGATGGTCCCGGTTTATGATCGCGCATTCAGCAAGGATGAGATCGACGGACTGGTGCGTTTCTACGAATCGCCGCTCGGGCAGCACGTGGTCAAAGTGCTGCCGCAGGTACTCGAGGAGTCGCAAAACGCCGCGGAGAAAATGGACCAGGATGCGGCGCTTAACGTGCTGCGCGACATGTCCGCCGAATATCCGCAGCTGAAGAACATCCTGCCGGGACCGAGCCAACAGCAACCTGCACAACAGGAAGGCGGCGCGCCGCAGCCGCAAAAGCAGACTGCGCCCGTGCCTGCGCCGCAGAAGTAGCGGCGCGAGAGGCGCATCGCCTCATGCACGAAGAGGCGCAGAGAGGCCGATCCTTGATTCGGCGGCCGTGTTACTTGAAGTGCCGCACCCACTTGATATCGAAGCCGTAGGTGCCGTTGATATCGCGCAGAAACTGCACCGAGACGTCTCTCTTCACCGCGTATTCGATCTGAATCAACTGATACTGGTTCGTGGTCGCGGCGTTCGTCGAATAGGTGATCGTTAGGCCGCGCGCCACCTGCTCGACGATGGTCACGCGAGCCGCGGCGTTCGATTCGGTGGTCGTTTCCGCGGCGAAGGGATCGACGCGGAACTGGCTGATGCCGAAGAGATGCTCGATACGCCCGCCGATCCCGCTGGTGACCGCCTCGGAAAGCAGCGCCGTGGCGCCGTAGTTTTGCGACGCGCCGGGCTGCGATTGCAGAGCCGTGCCTTGACCGGGCGTGCCCAGCGCCAGCAGTGCCACGATATCCGAATCGGGCAGCGGAGGATCGGAGCGGTAGTTCATTGCCAGCCGGTCGGCCGGGCCGGAGAAATCGATGGTCACCTGATACTGGCTGATGGACGAAGTCAGTTCCACGTCGAGAACCGGATCGAGCCGGAATGGGTTGGC
>JAGWRH010000387.1 GCA_028876695.1 Acidobacteriota bacterium
GAATCAACTGCCCGAATACGCAGACACTCGCACCCAAAGAACCCCGGACCTCCTTATCCCAGACCAATGGGCATTGGAATTCAAAATTGCCCGCCCATTCGGAGACAACGGACGGGTGGCGGAAAATTGGTCGGTTAACTTACTCCACCCGTACCCGGGTAACACGAGCGTAATTGGAGACCTTCACAAGCTCGCGGAATACAAAGGTCGAGAACGTCGCGCCTCACTTGTTATAGGGTACGAGCATATTCCGCCGAAAATCAGTCTCTCGCCCCTTGTCGAGGCGTTCGAAGCGATTGTTCGGAACGCTACCCCACTCAAGATTTCTGAGAGAATCGAAATGAGGCGTGACAGTCTCGTACATCCAGTCCACCAGGCCCTCCGATTGTTCGCCTGGGAGCTCCTAAGCAGCCCGAAGTAGAGCGGCTGGCACCTCACCACTTCGCGTTTCCGCAGACGAAGCTCGCGGCGTCGTTCGTGTCGCCGCTGCCCTTGTAGATGGCCACTTGCGGATACGGGCACAGCGGCCGCGTCTCGACCACCTTGCCCTCCACCGATTTCGACGCGATGATCTTCATCGGCGCCACGCCTTGCTCGCGCCATTTTTCCACCGCTGTTAACGCGTCGAACGTGCTCGGCCCGGCGCCGCCCTGGCAGTGCATCATGCCCGGCGCCATGAAGAGGCGCGCGAATTGCTGGGTCTTCCTGAGCCCGCCCATTCTGGAGACCACGCTCCTGTAGTAATTCACGCTGTTTTCCGGCGCGATCAGCTGATCCGCCCAGCCGTGATACATCACCAGCTTGCCGCCGTGGCCTTCGAATGCCGAAAGATTCGGATCGATGGCGTTCACGATGGAGCCGAGCTTCTTATCGGCATAGCGCGTGTCGCGGTCGGCATCGAACGTGCGGAAATCCCAGTTGGGATTGTCGAACACCATGAACTTGAAAAATCCTGTGCCGATGGAGGTTGGTTCCGGCCCGCCCGCCATGTAGTTCCAAGCCAACTCGCTGCCCGGCTCGAGGCCCGGATAGATCTGCTTTCCGTTCGCGAATTTCGCGCCTGCGTAAATTTCCTGCGCTGTTTTCACTTGTGGAGTGGTCAGACAAGCGGCATCGCCCTCGCCCTTGCATTCGATTGTTTTGGGATTGAAATGGCAACGCGTCGGATCTTCAATCACGCCGTCCTTCACTCCATCCAGCGCATCGCAAGCATCAAGCGCTGCTTCATGGAGCACCGGGTATTTGCTGGGAGGAATGTATTCCGGGGCGCCGGTGCCGTCCTTCAGCGAAACCCAGCTCATGTACTCAGAGCCGGCTTGCAGCCGGGTGATATAGTTCGCGGGCGCGCCAGCGACGATGCCATCAAAATCTTCGGGATACTTTTGCGCCTCGGTCAGACCCTGCTTGCCGCCGGTGGAGCAGCCGTCCCAATACGCGAGCTTCGCCGGAGCGCCGTAGTATGCCTTCACGATCTGCTTGGAGGCGATGGTCATCTCATGCACGGCGCGGTAGGACCAATCCACCAGCTTTTCCGGATGGCCGAGCGCCCAGCTTTCGTCCGCGCTGGTATGGCCCGTGTCGGTGGCGGCTATGGCGAAATCGCGCTTCAATCCCGCACTCATTTCGTTGTAGTTGATCTGGCCGATGAACCCACCGTTGCCGACAGCTTCAAATTTGCCGTTCCACCGCGAAGAGTTTGGAAGCCAAATTTCGAAGGTGATGTGCGAATCTTCCGTGGGCGTCGAGTACGCCCTCACGCGGCAGATCGGGCCGGAAATGGTCAGCTTTCCAGCCGCAGCGAACGGCGACGCCGGAATTGGAATCACCAGAGGATTTGACGGACGGTAGGATTGCGCCTCCGTGATCGTTACGTTCGTTATTTTGAGCGACTTCAGCTTCTCGCACGGTTGCTGGGCCGGTGCGGCCGGCGCCGCGATTGAGATGCCCGCCAGCACAACCAAAAAGATTAGTGCCAATTGAATTTGCTTCATGCATATCCCCCGTTCCGCTGAAGTCAGGCCCCAAGCTGCGGCGAATTCCGGTTGCGAGATATAACACCGGCGCGCGAGTACAAGCAAGGTGGTTCAGCTGGCCTGAACCGGCGGTGGATGAGGAACGGGCGGGGCTGCGAGGTTCGCCAGATGTGAGGAACACGCCGTACGCGGTTTGTTCGCGGAGCTACGGCGAAGCTTCGCTCGAACCGGAGTATGCGTTTTGGCCGCTTTCGGTTGCCCCGGCGAAATAATTGCGTGCGTAGAGTCCGCGATAGATCTGGCCGGCAATGCCTGAAGCACGCGGCCCGCTGATATACGGGCTCGGTCCATGCAACAACACGATGACCACGATTTTCGGGTGAACCTGATCGGCGTACGAGATGAACCACCCCAGATGTCCGCCCACGTGGTCGTCCGTGCAGGTGCCGGTTTTTCCAAGATCCTGCTCGCCATCCGGATCGTAGCTGCGCCGGGCCGTCCCGTAGAGGACGGCGCCCAGCATTCCCTCACGCAAATCGGGAAGCAGAGGTTGAATATCAAACCGCTCGCGGATCCGCGGCTGGAAATCCTGCGCCGATTCGGGGCTGCGCGGATACTGCAAGTAATATTGCGTGCCGCCGTTCGCGACCATGGTCACAAGCGATGCGAGTTGAAAAGGCGTAATCCGGATGCCTTCGCCGAAGCTCGACATGCGCGCGACGCCGCCGAATCGCGGCGGAGCATCCGGCAGGTATCCGGGTTGCTCTTCGGGAATGTTGTACCCGACCTTTTGCCCGAGCCCTAGCAGCTGCTCGTATTTATGCACGCGATCAAAGCCGAGCTGCGTGCCGACTTCCTGGAAAAATTGATTATTGGAGTGCGCCAAGGCCTCGGTCAGATTCATATAGCGCCGCGGGCCAACGCGGAGCATCGTGTCGCCGGTAATCACGTTCTCTTCGAGCGCCGCAATAGTGACGAAGGGCTTGATTGTCGAGCAGGGTTCCAGGGCCGAAGCAAACGCCATTTTTTGATTGACGATCGATAGAATGCGGCCGTTTGCCGGGTTGACCGCCACCACCGAACCGCTCTGATGCCCGAGCGCATCCACGGCGATCTCGCGGACGATCGGATCGTCATACGTCGTCACGTCGTCCTTGGCGGGATCGACGAAAGCGATCCGGTAATGACGGTAGCGGTAATGGTGGATCCGATGGGAGGCCGTGCGCCGCGCGGGAGCGCCATACGCAACGCCAAGAGCAACGATGAAGAGAAGACACAAAACCGAGAAGGACTGCTTGCAGCCCGTACGATTCCCCATGAAAAAGGACCCCGCCGCGTCAGCTTACGTCGAATGCGAACACATTGTAAGAAACGGCGAATGCGCGCGCAATCGAAAACCCGCGAAGAATTTCCAGATTCGCGAAATTGTGCGTGCCTGACCGAACGAACAGGCGAGATCGATCACGGCCACCCATCCAAGCTCGGTTAGGCGAGGTTGACGCCAGATGATCGATTCAGGCTCCGCTGGCCCGCGGAAAATTGGGCGCGGCAAGTACATCTTCGATTTGCGCGCGGTGACGGTCGCCGTGCGCGGCGACCAAAAGCATCCACTGGTAGCAATCGAGGTCGCCAAATGCGCGATGCGCGAAGAAGTGCCGGCGAGGATCGCACTCGGTGGTGGCCGCGAGCTCGATACTGCGCTTCCGCGCCGCTTCGAATTCACGGATCAACTGATCGTGCGGCCAGCGATTCGACGGCTGAACCGGCTCCGGCGCCTCGCGCCTCGACGTACGGTCGGTGACGACCTGCAGGAGTTCGTCGTCGCGGCCATCGAACGCGCTGCGCTTCGAGCTGTCGGCTGGCTGTCCCAGCGCACTGGAAATGCTTTCAAGGATACGGTTCTCGACGGCGATAAGGTGCTCCAGGCATTCGGATACGGACCAGCGCCCTGGTGAAGGTTTGAATTGAAGTTGCGACGGCGAAAGGCCGCTTGTCGCGCGCAGCAGGTTATCGCGAGTTTGGGCCAGATAGCTGACTGCGCGCTCGCGGTCGGCGGGTCTCATCGTTTCGCTCGCTTGTTGTCGGAATCGCTAGCGGGTACGGGCCTGTCCCGCGGATGCGGCTTTGGCCGCCGGTTTTTCATCATCCGCGGAGGGCTTTTTGCCGTTGTCGGAAACGGGTCCCGCAATCCCGAGGATTTTGCGCAATTCGTGCTCGATCTTGTCGCGGATGTCGGTGTGCTCTTTCAGGAACACGCGCGCGTTCTCGCGGCCCTGTCCGAGGCGCTCTCCCTTGTACGAAAGCCAGGTGCCGGACTTTTCCAGCACGCCGCGCGTGACGCCGAGATCGAGCAGGTCTCCTTCCTTGGAGACGCCCTCGCCATAGATGATGTCGAACTCGGCTTCGCGAAACGGCGCGGCAACTTTGTTTTTCACCACTTTGCCGCGTGTGCGCGAGCCGACCACGCGATCGCCTTCCTTGATCGACTGCACGCGGCGGATATCGACGCGGATGGACGAATAGAACTTGAGAGCGCGGCCGCCAGTGGTCGTTTCCGGGTTGCCAAACATCACGCCAATTTTTTCGCGAATCTGGTTGATGAAAATCAGGCAGGTTTTTGATTTGGACACGATCGCGGTGAGCTTGCGCAGCGCCTGCGACATCAGGCGCGCCTGGAGTCCCATCTGCGGCTCGCCCATTTCGCCTTCCAGTTCGGCCTTGGGCACGAGCGCAGCCACCGAGTCCACCACCACGACGTCCACGGCATTCGAGCGGATCAGAGCTTCGGCGATTTCCAGCGCCTGCTCTCCATTATCCGGCTGCGAAACGAGCAAATTGTCCACGTCCACGCCGAGTTTGCGCGCATACACGGGATCGAGCGCATGCTCCGCATCGATAAAAGCCGCCTGGCCGCCGAGCTTTTGCGCTTCGGCAATTACGTGCAGCGTCAGCGTGGTCTTTCCGCCGGATTCCGGGCCGTAGACTTCGATCACCCGTCCTCGCGGAAAGCCGCCCACGCCGAGAGCTGCGTCGAGCGAAATCGAACCCGTGGGAATCACGCTGACGGGCACCAGAACATCGCGGCTCCCCAGGCGCATGATAGAACCCTTGCCGTACTGTTTTTCGATCTGCGAAATCGCAAGATCCAGGTTTTTAGTTTTGTCGTCGTTCATGCTGGCACCTCGATGGGCTTTCGATTATGTTTTTCGTTTAGTCCCGCGTCCGGGGAGGAGGCGCGGGCGGCCCGATAATACCAGAGTGCGCCGCGGCCCGTCCGGCGAATTCAGGCACGTATAATAACATCGAGGCGAAGAAAAAGCAAAGAGCGTATTTCAGCTTCCGCGTCCCGCTATTCCCCGGGGTCTTACGGATCCGCGAGCGAACGACTCTTCAGCTCGGCGGTGCGGGCCCCGCGCCAAGGTTCGCACCAGGTGCGGACAGAGCTTGAGATTAATGCGGCGCGGCGCGAAAATGGCGGGCCGTAAATCGGTTAAGGCGCTGGTCCCGGGCCGGTCTGGGCCCACTGGAGAATTGGAATTGGCAAACACCTACGACATCGTCGTGATCGGATCTGGCCACAACGGGCTGGTTGCAGCCGCATATCTAGCGTCGGCTGGTAGGAGCGTGCTCGTCCTCGAACGCAATCCTTGGTTCGGCGGTGGTGTAGTGACCGCGGAACTCACCGGCCCGGGATACCTCCACGACCGCTTCAGCACCGGTCACATTTTTATACAAGGCAATCCGCTGATCAAAAATGACGAGGTGAAGCTGCTCTCGCGCTACGGCCTGAAATACGTCTATCCGGAAATTCCATTCATGGCCGTTTTCGAAGACGGCTCGACGATCGGACTTCATCGCGACCGCCAGAAGAATTACGAGGAGATCGCGCGGTATTCGAAAAAAGACGCGGAGACGTATCTGCGGTTCGCGGACACCGCAATGAAGTATCTGCCGATGATTTCGGCGTCGTTTTATACGCCGCCTCCGCCCATGGGCGCCATGCTGGCCATGCTGGACCAGAGCATTGAGGGCCGCGAGCTTTTTGCCTATATGCAGAAGAGCCCGTACGACATCATCCTGGAAAATTTCGAGAACGAAAAAGTGCGCCTTTTTCTGATGCGCATGGTTTCCGAAAACCTGACCGGTCCCGAAGAGAAAGGCACGGGCCTGGGAATTTTCGTTTTTCTCGGCTTCATGGAGACGTACGGAATTGGAGTTGCCATTGGCGGCAGCGGAGCGCTGACGGCTTCGCTGATCCGCTGCATCGAGGATCACGGCGGCGAGGTTCGCAATAAGACGTCCGTTGAGGAAGTGATCGTGAAAAACGGCCACGCCGCCGGCGTGCGCACTTCAGATGGCGCCGAATGCGCGGCCAAAGATGCCGTGATCGGCTCGCTTCATCCTCATTTTCTGGGGAAATACGTCCGCGGAGCCGATGCCCGCGTGACGCGCGACGCGGCGCGCGTGGAGCTTTCCGCGAATTCCTGTTTTACGGTTCACGGCGCGCTGAATGAACCGCTCCGGTTCAAAGCCGGACCGCGCGTGAGCAAAGCGTATTTCACGGATCTCGTGCCCTCGAGCATGACCGTGCTGCGCCAGTATTTCGATGCGCTGCGCTACGGCCGAATTGCGGATACGGCGCTGCTCGGGATTGCGTGCCCATCGAACCACGATCCAACGCGCTGCCCTCCCGGCAAATCCACTTTTCACATTTGGGATTATGTTCCCTATTCGCATCCCGACGGCGGCCCGCGGCACTGGGACAAGGTGAAGGACGCTTTCGCGCGGACGATGATCGAGCGCACGGCAAAGTTCTGCGAAAATTTGACCTCGCAAAACATCATCGCATATGTATGCGATAGCCCCCTCGACCTGGAGCGATGCTCCGAAAGTTTCCAGCGGGGCGATCTGCACGGCGCGGCGCCGTACCTCTATCAATCCGGCGCGCATCGCCCCACGCCCGATCTGGGGCAGAACACCGTGCCCGGCATCGACCGCCTTTACCTTGTGGGGCCGTTTCAGCATCCCGGCGGCGGAGTCTTCGGCGCCGGCCGCGCAACGGCGATGAAGGTGTGCGAAGACCTTAAGATCAATTTCGACAAAATTGGCCGGAGCTGACAACGTCATCTCGATCCGGCTCGGAAAAATTCGGAAAATGATGAACCGATGATGAGAATCTACGGGCAGGACAACAGCGAATTGATGCAGGTTAGCTCGCTCGAAGCCGAGGACGGAAAACTGGTGATTCGTGGGAAGGTCTTCGGATCGATGCCGATGACCGCGAAGCTCACCCCGCGGGAAGCGCGCAACGCGCTGAAGCTGCTGAACCCACGCCTCGCGCTCTTCCTGCTCACATTCCTATTTCGGAAGTAGCGTTTGAAGATCGGAACTGGCGATTGAAGGGCGGCGCGGCATCACCGATCCGGTGAAACGCCCAGCCGGCTCACGTAGTAGCTGTCCATGTATTCACGCAAGGCGTAAACCTTGCCGCCTTTTATCTCCAATACGAACGCGTAGCGATTCGAATATTTCCGCCCGTCCTTGAATGTGCCCAGCCCTCGCGTTTCCGCCACGGCCCTTGATCCCTGGCAAGTCAGCTTGTCAATCACTACCTTTGGATCGCCTGGGACGAACATGCCGCGCACTGGCGCTAGAAAATTGTCGACGATGTTGTCGCGTCCCTTCCGCTCGCCTTCGCCGGGAATGCCCGTCGCCATTACCTTCCATGAAGCCTTCTCATGAAACAGCGGCCGGATTTTTTCTAAATTGCCCGTGCTGAGAGTCTTGAAAAAATTCCTCGTTACTTTCTCGGTTTTCTTTTCGACTGCGCCCATCGACGTCTCCTCAGGCGTTCGCCCTGGCATCCCGGCGAATGCCCGCGCATTATACGTCCAGCAGTTAGTAATTGCGCATCCGCTTGTGGGACGCAGCGCCACTCGGCCGGTCAGATGCTACATTCGTGTGCAGTTCGATCGCGGAGGATTCCGATGAATCGCCGCTTCACCGGGACGACAATATCACCCGCCTTTTTCTTGGCAGCCGCCTTGCTGCCCCTTGCACCCGTTGCAGCGCAAACGCGCGTCCCTTCCGCACGAGCGGCGCGTACTCCCGTTGTCGTCGAGTTATTTTCGTCCGAAGGATGCTCCACTTGCCCGCCTGCGGACGCGCTTTTGAAACAATTGGAGAACACGCAACCAGTTCCCGGCGCCGAAGTGATTGCCATCGAAGAGCACGTCGACTACTGGAACCACGATGGCTGGGTCGATCCGTTTTCGTCTGTCGCGTGGACATCCCGGCAACAGGACTACGTGGCCAAGCTCAGGGTCGGCGCCGAATTCACGCCGGAGATGGTGATTGACGGCCAGTTGCAAACGTCCGGCGCCGACATGCTCGGGACAATCGTGTTGATCGCCGAGGCTGCGCGCCAGCCGCAAACTGCGGTGGCCATCGCCGCCGGGAAGCCGGACGGTAAAGGCGCGGAGAGCTTTTCAGTTTCCGTGGGAAAGCTCGTGAACGCGACACGCGGCAATACCGAAGAAGTCTGGCTGGCGGTCACCGAGGACGGCCTGCACTCGAAAGTCGGCGCCGGAGAAAACGCAGGGCATGAGCTATTTCACGCCGCGGTGCTGCGCTCGCTCACGAAGATCGGCGCCGCCGACCTCGCGCAAGCCACATCCTTCAGCGCCGATCCGCGCGTGAAATTTAGCTCTCACTGGAAACGCGACAATTTGCACGTCGTGGTTTTCGTGCAGGAGAAGCAGACGAAGCGCATCCTCGGCGCCGCGGAAACCGGAGTTTCGCCCCAGTCGTAGCATCGCTGTCGCTCAAACCAGCGCACGTGGAAACCCGCGTGGGCACTGCGCGACAAAAATACGCGGGTGAGCCTGTAAGCCGGATTCTGTGCGACGCGCGACGCGCTTCGATTTGCATCGAAACGCGCGTGCAGGCGGCGATCATTCCTCTAGGTCCCGGATCGCTCCGGGACTCCAGCAGCCTACCCGAGGGTCGCAGCCGCCGCTCTCGCAAGCGACGTCATCCGGGCCGGGCCAGCCCTCCCCTCCTATTTGGCCTTGCTCCACGCGGGGTTTTCCGTGCCCCCGCCATCACTGACGGGGCGGTGGGCTCTTACCCCACCTTTTCACCCTTGCCAAGTACCGCTTGACCGAATGAGGGCAGCCTCGTGGTTTACCGCGAGTCCGCCACCGAGGTGCAAGCCGCACCGGCGGTCTATTTTCTGTGGCACTTTCCGTAGCCGCGTTCCCTGGCGCGAGCTTGCGCCCGCAAATCCCAAGGACCGGCCCCCTGGCGTTACCAGGCGCGTTGCCCAATCGGAGTCCGGACTTTCCTCCCGCTTGTCCTGTGTCCCGGTCACCCGAGTCCCAGGAGCAGCCAGCGATCGCCCGGCTCACCCGCCATTTACATTATAACTGATATCGCCAACGAGCCCTGCATCGGCTTCACCGCGGGACAACGTCTGCTGCATCCATACATAAGGAATGCGGCCAACGTGCAGGTTTTGAAGTGACGATCTGCTGCGTCGAATGGCTGATCTGGGGATACTCCTCGCGATGGGCGGGGCGGGGCCGCCCGGGCACGCTCGCCAAGGCCGGCGCTGAGGGACAAGAAATAGTGACGCACAATGCAGGCGCCTGCCACGAATCCAGGCTTAGCGGGAATTCAGCAGCTTTTCGAATTGCGCCTCGTCGAGGATCGGCACGCCCAGCGCCTTCGCCTTGTCGTA
>JAGWRH010000388.1 GCA_028876695.1 Acidobacteriota bacterium
CGCGGATCGGGCGCGACGCGTTTTTGGCGGGCTCGTAATGCGGATTTGCGTTGTTCGGCTGCACGGCGACGACGGGCGGCTCGCCGGTGGTCAGGCCGCCGGCGCGGTACTGCTGCAGGATCCACTGCTGCACGTCGTACTCCGTTAGAGGCGCGGAGCTGCGAACCGCGTCCGCTGCGCACCGGAACGCATCTTGCACGATGCGGTCGACGAGGCGGCCGGCCTCGAGGTGCATCTGCAATTGCGCGGGCGTCCAGGCGGCCTCAAACGTCTGCACCAAATCCGCCGAGCTGACCACGCGCTTTTTCAGCTTGCGAACGAGCTCGACCGTGCCCGCATCGACCAGACCGATGTACGGAATGTTGTTCTGGGGCGAATATTGCATCGCAACGGTGCGGCTTCCCGCGAGCAGCTTGCGCAAGCCCGCGTGCAGCTCCTGCCAGCTGGAGTATTCGGATTGCCGGCCGGGCAGGGAATCGAGAGCGCTTCGTTCGATGCGATGGACCAGTTTTCTCGGCTCGCCCTTTTGCGGGATGAAGTAGAACCACCGGCGCGTGGCCATGCCGCTGTGGGAAAGGCCCAGCACGTGGGCGGCGATCGGGTCGCGATGATGGTGGTCATAGAAGAGCCAGCCATCGATTTTGGCGCCGCGCAATTCTGCCTGTATTGATTTAATTTCGGGCATCGGTGCCTTGGAATAAAATCCATCTCAGCCCGCTGCAAACCGCGAGTGCTTTCGGGATGCCGAAGCGCGGATTCACACGCCGGCCTTTTTGCCGCCGGGCACACGCGCGCTCACGACCGGCACGAGCCACAGCGCGTATCCGAGCGGGTCGCGGATGTTGGCGATCATCTGATTGAAATATTGCACCGCTTTCGGGCGCGAGATGGGCGTGTAGTCGCCCACGGGCCCGGCGTATCCGTCGCGCCAGGCCTCGATGATCGCGGCGAAAGTTTCGCGCGGCACGCGCAGTGTATCGACAATGATGAAATCGATGCGCAGATCCTCAAATCCCATCGGCGCCAGGATGCCAAAAATATCGCGGCCGATGAAAAGATCCGTCCCGGTGGACGCGCCGAATGCGGGCGGCACTTGATGCCAAAAGTCGCGCGGATCGTGCTCAGCACGCTGGAAGTGCAGCATGCCGTAGTCCTCGGCGATGATGTGGAGATAGCCGCCGGGGCGGGTAACACGCGCAAGCTCCGCGATGACGCGATCCGCGTGCGGAATGGAGTGAATCACGTGGCGACAGACGGTGAGGTCGAAGGCGCCCTTGGCGGCGCTGAGCTCGTAAATACTCTGGTGCTGGAATTCGAGCCGAGGTGCGAGCGCGCGGTAGCGCTCGCGTGCCAATTCCAAGCTGGGGTCGATCACATCCACGCCCAGAACGTGCGCGCGCGGAAATAGCTCGGCGATTCGCGAAGCGGCTTCGCCGGTGCCGCAGCCCGCGTCCAGGATTCGCGGCTCCGCTGGGAGCGCGTAGCGCGTCAACAGCGGAGCCTCCTGCGGCCAGATGGCGCGCGCCTGGGCCTCCAGGCAGCGAACCATGGACTCATCCGCCATCTGCTTGGCCTGCGGATTCAGATTGACGCTTTCGGCCGGGTGGCTCACGAGAGCAATTCCGCTATTTTCTGGCGGCTGATTCCCGAGATCTGCACGCGCTTGATTCTGCTTTTGGCGCCGGAGAGAATTCTAACAGCCGATACAGGGACCTTCAAATGCTCGGCGAGCAAGCGGCGCAGCGCATCGTTGGCGCGGTCATCGACGGGCGGCGCAGTGAGGCGCACCTTGAGCGCGCCGTGGAATTCGCCTTCGATTGCGTTGCGGCTTGCGCGAGGAATCACGCGCACGGCGAACTCCACGCCATCGGCCGTGACGGCAATGGCGATCATTGCGGTGTGCGGCGTTCGCCGAAGATGGCGGTACCGATGCGAACCTCGGTGGCGCCTTCTTCGACAGCGACTTCGAAATCGTGGGTCATGCCCATCGATAATACCGGCAGCGCGAGGCCGATCGTGGCGCTAAGTTGATCGCGCAATTGGCGAAGCTTTTCGAAGTGAGGGCGGGCGCGCCGCGGATCATCGGCGTAGGGCGGAATGGTCATCAATCCGCGCAGCAGCAAATTTGGGCAACTCCGAACGATACCTTCCGCGAGCTGCGCCAAACCCATTTGCTCGACGCCACTTTTCGAAGCTTCGCCGCCCAGCTTCACTTCGATCAGCACCGGGAGCGGCTCAGGCGCGGCGCTTTCGGCAACGGCTCCATCGAGCTTCCCGGCAATCGACAGCCGATCCATCGAATCGACGGACGAAAATAGTTCCACCACTTTTCGCGCTTTGTTGCTCTGCACGTGGCCGATCATGTGCCACGCGACGTCAAGGTCGCGGACCTTTTCGCTCTTGGCTTCGAATTCCTGCACGCGATTTTCTCCGAAGTGCCGCACCCCCGCTTCGTAAGCAGCTCGGATCGCTTCGGCCGGACACGTCTTCGATATCGCGACCAGAGTAATTTCCCCGGCGGTGCGGCCGGCGCGCTCCGCGGCGCGCGCGATGCGCTCGCGCACACGAGCAATATTTTGGACGATGGCATCGGAATGCGCCGCCATGGGCCGCGATTCTAACACGCCGAAATTCCCGCGCTCTTCCACACTGCGCGTGGGCATTCGCGCAATGCAATTTGGCCGGCGCGGGCTCGAGCCTATCGATCACAAAGGGCTCGTGCTGGAGACGCCCAAGCCGCATTGGCGCGAAAGGTTTCAGGCGCCGAATGCGGAGTTCGAGGCCAAGGCGTGAAGCGCAGGCGCTATCAATGCGTTTCGCCGGAGTGTGGTAACGTGAGGCCATGAACAACCATTCCGGATCCGCCGGCGGCTGGCGCGGCGCGGCGGTAACGGGCATGCTCCTGCTGCTGGCCGCGCTGATTGCAGTGTATGTTCCCGGTTCGCGCGGGCAATCGAAAGCGCCGGAGTGGACTCCCGGCCAGGCGATCATCGCGAAAAATATAGCCGGATTGCGAGGCCTGGCGGACGACGTGCGCCCGGACGCGACGCAATTGGTGGCCA
>JAGWRH010000389.1 GCA_028876695.1 Acidobacteriota bacterium
CCAAGGCCAGCGCGAGCGCGCATGCACGCGCCCTCGGCATCTGCCGCCACCCGGCAGGCTCCTCCGCGCTACTCATAGCGCAACGCCTCGATGGGATTCAGCTTCGCCGCTCGCGACGCGGGATAAATTCCCGCCGCGAGGCTCACAATTATGGCAAAGACAATCGCTGATATCACCAGCCACACCGGCACCAGCGAAATCGTTGTCGAGGGCAGCGAAAGCCGCGCTAAATAAAGATTCGTGCCCAGATTCAGCCCGCGGCCGATCAGCCAGCCGAAAATCACGCCGCAAACGCCGCCAAGCAGGCCCATCATTCCCGCCTCTGCGAAAAAAAGTCCCTTGATATCGCGATCCGCCGCGCCAAGCGCCTTGAGCACGCCAATCTCCCGCCGCCGCTCCAGGATGGCCATCACCAGCGTGTTGATGATGCCGAGCGAGGCGACGATCAGCGCCAGACTGCCGAAAATCCCCAGCAGCAGATCGAACACCGCGAAAACAATGCGCAGATTGCGCGTGGCATCGAGCAGCGAGAACGCGGAAAATCCCATGTCCTTCACGGCGCTTTCGACGCGCTCCACGTTCGACGCATTCGCCACCCTCGCCGTCAGGCTCTGGTATGTTTTCCCCGACGAACCGCCGCTCAGCAGTTCCCGTAAATCGCTCGATTGCGCCGCGCCCAATTTTTCCGCCACTTCCTCGGGGATCAGCAGCCTCCCCTGTCCGCCACCTGCCATTCCCGAAGCGGGCTCCGTATCCACGATTCCCACGATGCGCAATTTCATCTCCTCGGGAACCAGCGAAAACCCGGGCGACGGGCCGCGCCCCGATGGTGAAGCTCGCTCCGGTGTCGTAAGCGGCTGGCGTTCGGCGTATCGCACGATAAGTTCTTTTCCGAGCAGCGAAGCGTATTCCTTCGGCGAATCCTGCGACGTGCTGCTCGGCCCGGCAGGAGATGACCCGGGGAGCAGTTGCCGCGCGAGTTCGCTCTGCAGGATTGCTTCGTCCGCCGTGGCGCTTGAAAAGAACGATCCCGTCATTCCGTCGAATGCGCCATCGGTGCTGTCGGACATCGGAATCCCGGCCACCACCGTCGCGTACGGATTGCCTTCAAAATGAACCTGGGTGGGAAACCGCACGTTGGGATACACCTCCACCACGTGCGGAATCTTTTCGAGTTGGCTGCGCGCTGCATCGTCCAAGGCCCGCGGAGTGGCTCCCGGCGGCTGATTGCGCGTGGCCGCCCGATCGAAACCAGAAAAGCCGTTGCGCGCACTTACGATCACGGAATTAAAGAGGCCCGATTGCGAAAGCCGCTGGTTCGCCAAATGCTGCAGTCCAGCCCCGAGCGACAGCATCGCCACAAGCGACGCCACTCCGACCGTGATGCCCAGCGTCGTAAGTGAATTGCGCAGCAGCGCCTCGCGCAGGTTCCGAACCGCAAGTTCCGTAAGATCGCGAACCTTCACTGGCGCACTCCATCCGCTTCCAGTTTGCCGTCGCGCATTAACAGCAGGCGTTCTGAATAACGTTCCGCCAGCTCGCGCTGGTGCGTAACCATTACGATGGTCATGTGCAGCGATTCGTTGATCTCGCGCAGAAGTTCCATGATCTCTTTGCCCGTTGCGCTGTCGAGATTCCCCGTGGGCTCGTCCGCGAGCAGGATCGTAGGGCGGTTCACCAGCGCGCGAGCCAGCGCCGTACGCTGCTGCTCGCCGCCGGAAAGCTCGGTGGGGCGATGATTCGCGCGCGCCGCCAGGCCCACTCGCTCGATTGCGTCGCGAACGCGTGCCGCCCGCTCGTTCCGCTCCACTTCGGCCAGCCGCAGCGGTAGTTCCACATTTTCCGCCAGGGTCATGCGCGGCAGAAGATTAAATGACTGGAAAACCATGCCGATACTGTGGCTCCGGTGCCGCGCAAGCTCCTCGGAGTTCATCTCCGCCAAGTTCTTGCCGTGCGCGTGGATCGCCCCGGAAGTGGGCCGGTCGAGCCCGGCGATCAGGTTCAGCAGAGTGGATTTGCCGGAGCCGGAAGCACCGAGCAGCGCCGCGAATTCGCCGGACGCAATCTCCAGCGAAACGTCCTCCACCGCGCGCACCGTCGTCTCGCCCATCCGGTAGAGGCGCGTTAGGCGATCCGCTCGGATCGCCGGCTGGCCATTTAGTGGCATTCTTCTATCTTACTACGCGTGGCGAAGCCGATTTGTTGCGGGCCGCGCGGCGATCGGGCGCATCGCCGGTCCGCCGATTCGGATATAATCTCGCGCAAACG
>JAGWRH010000390.1 GCA_028876695.1 Acidobacteriota bacterium
TACCCGTACGCCCAAACGTACGACTTCGGTTTTCTGAGTCCTCGCTGGGCCGGGTCATCGTTGGCCCACCCCTTCGCTCCTATTCAGTTGGTCTGCGTGCCAGCGGACCCGAATTGCAATGCGGAAGGCAACGGGCTCGGTTTCGCGCCACGCTATATCAATATGGCGACGGCGAATGCTCCCATACCTCTATTTCAGGTAAATTCGGGCTTGAACACGCCTCTCCTCCCGCGAGCTATCCACACGCCCCTCGTGCAGGAGTACAGCCTGGGCTTCCAATACGAATTTGCACGCAGCTGGATTGTGGAACTGGGCTACGTGGGATCGAAAGGAATCAACGTCACCGATTACAATCACAACCACAATGGCGCCTCGATCGTCACTCCGGCTACCGACACGTTCGGCATATGCACCGGCGTGGCTCCCAATCAGATCTGCAACACCGCGGGCAATGCGTCGTTCCGCACGCCCGTTTTGGGCTATGAGCCCATCGGGTTGCAGCAATCAGACTTCAATGGCAGTTCGAATTACAACAGCCTGCAAGCCACGGTGCGGCATCAGTTCAGCCACGGCCTGAGCATGCAAGCGGCTTATACCTGGGACCGGAATTTGTCCGACGTGTTCTTTGGCAATTCGGCGAACATTAACGATGCCCTCGCTCTCAAGACCAGGCCTTCACCGAGCGGGCCGCCACATGGGCAGTGGGGTCCGGTTTCGTTCGACCGGTACCAGCGCTTTGTGCTGAACTACAGCTATGACTTGCCCTTCGGCAAGGGCACTGCCGCGGCCGACAGGTTGTTCGGCGGCTGGAATGTGTCCGGCGTGACGATCGCACAGTCGGGCAATCCGCTCACCTTCATCGGCGGAGGCACCGGCGGAGCTTACGGCACGAACCAGCAGCTAAGCTTCCAGGGTGTCACCACCGCTCAATTCTGCTCCGGAATGGGGAACGGAAACATCAAGAGCTCCGGCAGTCCCAGGTCACACGTCATTGGCAGCACGGCAGGCTATTTCAATGCCAGCGCCTTCAACTTGGGCGGCAGTTGCGGTCCCCTGCCAATCGTCCCGTTTGGCGACGCCACCGCCACCGACTACGGCAATTCCGCGATTGGCATCGCGACCGGGCCGGGTCAGTTCAACTGGGACATCTCAATGGTCAAGAATACCCAGATCACCGAGCGCGTCCGGGTGCAATTTCGCGCGGATTTCTACAACGCTTTCAATCACGCGCAGTTTGCGCCACCGCAAGGCGGTAACTTCGGCACCATTGGGTTCGAGAACGTCGGGAACTTCGCCACTCCCACGGGTAATTTCATAACCGCGACAAGCGTCAATCCGAGGCTAATTCAGTTCGGGTTGCACTTCTTCTTTTAAACTTCGCGCGGAGTCCGGGCGCGAGTGGATGAGGCTCGCGTCCGGCACCGCCGTTCTCGCTTCAGAGCTCGAACAACTTGCTGGCCGGTGAACCACGCGCGTCCTCACGGCGCCGCGGTGCGCCAAAAGAAAAAGGGCGCGAACGATGCAACCGCGCCCTCGGGAACATTTTGGATTAGCGTCTGCTAGTTTGAATCCGGGATCGGGGAGGCCTCGGGCATTTGCAGTTTTGCCTTTGCCAGTGCACGGACGATATTGGATTCAACGGTCTGCTCGGATGTATTGCGCACGGTCGCCAGTTCGCTGACGAGAAGATATTTTGCCCGTTCGAGCATCTTCTTTTCGCGGAACGAAAGCGGCTTCGTGCGGCTCAGCGCTACCAGTCCCTTCAGGACGGCTGCAACTTCCATCAGCGATCCGGTGCGCATGCGGTCTGAATTTTCTTTGAAACGGTGTTTCCAATCGGGATGTGAGCTGGAGCGGCCCTTTTCGAGGTAGGAGAGAACAGCGCCGGCTTGAGTGGCTCGTATGATTGGCCGCAAACCCACGCTTTCGATATTGGTCTGCGGAACCATCACCTTCAGACCACTCGAAAGAATTCGCAGCATGTAAAACTTCTCTGACTTCCCGTTGACGTAACCGTAACTGATTTGTTCGATGAGCCCAACACCGTGGTTCGGATAAACGACTTTTTCGCCTAGCTTGACGTCCATAAGTCGAATTTCCCTTCCCCCCGTGGATTACCTCATAAAATTGTAGGTCTCGGTAAGCAGCAGGTCAAGCAATTCTCATCCGGTGGCAGGAGAAAAATCGAGGCGAAAGAGCCTGTTTTTCACGGGTTTGGCAGCGGAATTGCCCTATAATTGGGCACGTGCTGATACTCACGCTGGACACGTCTTCGCCCGCAGGAAGCCTGGCGTTTCTTCGCGACGAGAGCGTAATTGGAATCATCGGAACATCATCCCGCGAGATCTATTCTTCGCGTGTGTTTCGCCACCTCGAGTTTCTTCTCAGTGAACTCGCGCTTCGCCTGGAAGACTTCGATCTTTACGCGGCGGCGGCCGGGCCGGGGTCGTTCACCGGACTGCGCGTAGGGCTGGCGGCGGTGAAAGGATGGGCGGAAGTTTTCGGAAAGCCGATCGCTGCGATCAGCGGGCTCGAAGCAATTGCCGCGCAATCACGATCGAAAGCGGAGGCGGTGGTTTCGGCAATGGATGCCCGGAGAAACGAGCTCTACTGGGGCGTTTATGCGCGGCGCGAATCCGGCGACGCGGCGCGTTTTGTTTTGGAAGGCGACGAACGCGCTGGGCCGCGGGCGGAGTTCGTGCGGGCGGTCGCCGAACGCGCGCGAGGCGAAGAACAACTTTCGATCGCGACGCCTGCTCCGGAATTGCTCTCCACGCTAGTCCCGGAAATTCACAGCGTGCTGCGGCGCGAACAGAAAATCATCGTCGAACGCGTGTCGCCGTTCCTCGCGCCGGCGATCGGCCGCCTCGGCTGGATTCGGGCGCGGGAAGGGAAGCTTGCCGATTCGCTGACGCTCGACGCAAACTACATCCGGCGTTCGGACGCCGAACTGCATTGGAAAGGCCCCGCCGGATCTTGAACACGCGCCCGATCGAGTCGCGCGACGTGGAATCCATTCTCGAAATCCAGTCGTCCAGTCCGGAAGTAGCGCAGTGGACTGCCTCGGATTATCAACGGGCCGCGCGCGGCGAAATGACGGGATGGGTGGCCGCGGACGAAGGCCGAATTCTCGGATTCATGGTCGCGCGACGCACGGCCGGCGATATCGAAATTCTGAATTTCGCGGTGAATCCCGCGGCGCGCCGGCGCGGCATTGGCAATACGTTGCTGCGCGTTGCGCTTGACTGGGGAGCGGAGGTGAATGCGGAACGGGCGCTGCTCGAAGTCCGCGCATCGAATTTCGCGGCACTGCACTTTTATGAGCGTCGCGGATTCCGGGTTGTGGGGCGGCGGCCGCGCTATTACGTCGCGCCCATTGAAGACGCGCTGCTGCTGACCGCGGAGATTGGTCGAGCGCCGGCCGTCAGCCTCTGACGAATTGAGCCGAGGTTTGCTGTTAAAATTGCGCCGTGCGCACATACGACGTAGTCATCATCGGCGGCGGAATCATCGGCTGCTCGATCGCGTTTGAGCTGTCCTCCCAAGGGTTTCGGGTGATCGTGGTGGACCGCCAGGAACCGGCGCTGGAGGCTTCGTGGGCGGCGGCGGGGATGCTTTCTCCCGCGCCGGATTCGCCGCGCGATGCGCCGCTCGTGCCGTTCGCGCGCGA
>JAGWRH010000391.1 GCA_028876695.1 Acidobacteriota bacterium
GAACTTTCCCAAAACGAAAAGACTGGTAACGGCAAGCAATCCAGCTACGGCGATCCGCCACGCTGGTATGCGTCCCCCGAGTGGATACTGATATTCATCACTGGAATCACAGCCGGATTTATCTGCTGGCAGTCTTACGAAACTCGGCGCAGCGTCGAAGCGTCTAAGTCGAAAGATCGCGCTAGAATACATATCGAAATTGAACCGTTGAAGCGGCAACCGGTCGTAGTTGGACAGCCCCCAGAAACCTATATCACGTACACAATTAGATGCTACTGCCCAACGAATGCTTTTGATGTTTCTGGTTTCGCCGGAGCTTGGATCGGAGATCATACAAGACTCAAACGCAAGCTCCGGCCTCCTATCAAACTTCCCTTCACGATTATGCCAACCGATACGGCCTTCATGCAGCACGTCATTATTATCCCTAAACAAATGAGCGCAGAAGACTTCGAAGATGTGAGGATTGGCAAGCAATTTGTCCAGTTCTTCGGTGTTATCAACTATACGGACGTATTCGGGAAGAAACGGCAGACGAAATGGCGTCGTCTGTGGAAGCCGCATATGGAGCTTCACGATTACGGGGTTTGGGAGAATGTTGGCTGGTGGAAAGACAACCGCCAAACCTAGGAGCACCCAAATTAGGACACTACCGACGAAACGGCCCTCTTGACCAGGGCCGCCCGCTCTTTGAAAACTGAATCGTTTCAGGTTCGATTAAGCACCGGATCGCCGGCGGCGCTACGTTCCTACGCGCAGCGCGCGCGTGAGATTGGCGAGCGTGGCGATGGCGGAAAACGCGGCGAGTTGCGAGGTGCGCGGATTTTGCTTCGAAGGAACGTTTTGCACGATCACCGTCAGGCACCCGAATTCGCCTTGCGCGCGGATTTCGTGGATGTTCTGCGTTCCGCCCGGCACGGCCACCACGCGCACGTGAACGGGGATGCTGGGATCGGTGGCCAGGCGAAGCGATGCGGCGACGTTCGATGTGGTCGGAAACGCCTTCGCCGCTTCTTCCGCCGTGCCTTCGAAGATCGCCGTCTCCGTCTTGAAACTCTCCACCGCGATTCCGCGCTCCACCACGAACTTGGTTCCTCTCAGCGCCGCCACGGGCTTCCGGCTCGTCAGCACCGCCGATTCGAGCTTCCCGATCGACGCGGATTTGATTCCATCGAGCCCGGCAATCGCGCCGGAAGGGACATAGATCCGGCATCCGCGCTCGGCCGCCTGCCGGAACCACTCCTCATGGCCCAGCAGCCCGCCGACGCTCATCACCAGCATGTCGCGCCGGCGTTCCAGCGCTTTCGGCACAAAGGCCGGCAGCGCTCCCTGACTGGCCGCTTCCACGGCGAGTTCGCAGCGGTCGAGCATCTCCTCGATCGACACGACCGGTGGACGGTTCGAAATCTCCGCGGAAAGCGCCGCGGCGCGCTCGCGGTCCTGATCGCAGATGGCCACAATCTGCGCGTCGATGGAACTTCCGCCGGCGCGTTCCGGATCGAGCGCTGTGGCGATGATCCGGCCGATGGCGCCGGCGCCGAGTAGTCCAACTTTCAGCATCGGCGCCCCCTACGCCAACGCCAGCATGCGGTCAATCGCTCGCCGCGCTTTGCCGGCGATCGGTTCCGGAACGCGCACTTCCGGAGTCATCGTTTCGAGCGATCGGATCACGCGATCGAGCGTAATCGTCTTCATGAACGCGCACACCGCGTCCGGATTGACGGGATGGAAATCCTTCTCGGGAAATTTCTTATTGAGCTGATGCAGGATTCCCAGTTCCGTTCCCACGGCATATTCCGTCGCGTTCGATGCGCTGATATGCCGCAACATTCCTTCCGTTGAAAGGAAGAACGTGCGATCTTGCGGCAGCGTGCCGTCCATCGCCTTCGCCATGCACGAGCTGACGCAGCCGCATTCCGGATGCAGCAGCAATTCGATATCGGGATGCTCGTCGAGCAGCGCCGCCACTTGCTCCGGCTGGATGGTCTTGTGCACGTGGCAATAGCCGGGATACGCGACGATATTGCTGCGCCCCGTCTGGCGCGCGACCACGGCGGCCAGGAATTTGTCCGGCAGGAACAAGACGGTGCGGTCCGCGGGAATCGACGCCACCACTTTCGATGCGTTCGCCGACGTGCAGCAGTAGTCGCTTTCCGCCTTCACCGCCGCCGATGTGTTGATGTACGAGACCACCACCGCATCGGGCAGTTTCGCTTTCCACTCGCGAAGCTCTTCCGGCGTCACCGCCGCGGCCAGCGAGCAGCCCGCGCGCAGATCGGGCAGCAGCACGGTTTTATCCGGGCAGATAATCGACGCGGTTTCCGCCATGAAATGCACGCCGCAGAAGACGATCACGTCCGCATTCGTTTTCGCCGCCTGTTGCGAAAGCTTCAGCGAATCGGCCACCGCGTCGGCCACTTCCTGCACTTCCGGCCGCTGATAGTGATGCGCCAGCAGGACGGCATTGCGCTCGGCGCAGAGAGCCCGGACGCGCTCCTGCTTCCGGCGAATTTCTTCCGGCGAATCGGTGATCGTTTCCACCACCGGCAGCTCGTAGCGCTGCTCGAACGTCGGTACGGCTGGTGCGGTTGCACTGGACATGAAGGGATCCTTTCTCCTTGTGGCGTTATGAAATTCTCTGGCTCAAATCGAGCGCGCGTACGGAGTGCGTGAGCGCGCCGATGGAAATCGCATCGACGCCCGTCGCCGCGTACTCCACTGCGTTCGCTTCCGAAATCCCGCCGCTCGCTTCCACGAGCGCGAAGTCCAAAAGATTGCCGCGCCGCAGCATGGCGAGCACGGAGCCGATCCGCGCGGGCGTCATGTTGTCGAGCATGAGCACGCAGGGATACTCTTCGCCCGATTTCTCTTGCAGCTCGCGAAAAGCGTCCGCTGCGGCGCCCGCCGCCGGTTCGCCGCGCACTTCCACTTCGATAAACGCGGATTGGCCGCGGAACTTCCAGGCGCGCTCGATGGCCAGCGGCGCCGCGTCTTCCTCGCGGGCCGCGAGCAGCGCGAGGTGATTGTTTTTGATCAGGATCGCGTCGTCCAGACTAAGCCGGTGCGTGCCGGCGCCGCCGAGATGCAAGGCGCGCTTGTCGAGCAAGCCCCACGGGGTCTTGCGCGTGCCCACAACCTGCGTTTCCGATCCGCTTTGCCCGACGCGCTCCTGCACGCAATGTGCGGCGGTGGCGATGCCGCTCATTCGCTGCAATACATTCAATCCGATTCGTTCGAGGGCGAGCAGTTTCGTCTGTTCGCCTTGCGCGACGAGCAGAGTATCGCCGGGGCGGATGGCATCGCCGTCACGTTTTTCGAGCACCACATCCACACCGTTGTGGCGATAGAACAGCCGAAATTCCTGCAACCCGGCGGCGATGCCCCGCTCGCGCGCGACCACCGCGGCGGAAACGCGCGCCGGTTCCAATCCGATCGCAATCGCGGTCAGGTCGCCGCGCGAGAGATCGTCCTGCGACAGAGCCTCGATCAGCCGCAGTGCGGACTGGCGGTACCCGGCGTTTTCCA
Source organism: Acidobacteriota bacterium (assembly GCA_028876695.1). Classification (GTDB taxonomy): domain Bacteria; phylum Acidobacteriota; class Terriglobia; order Acidiferrales; family UBA7541; genus Palsa-295. The sequence goes on from JAGWRH010000391.1 coordinate 3,526, forward strand.
CGGTCAGATTCTCTCCGCGGAAGAATGTCTGCCGGACTCGTTGTTCTCTCGTTGTGCGCGTCAGCGTCATTGTTTCAGAGTCCCGTTTTACTTCAGCAAAATTCCCCGCTCGCGAAGCCGCGCGCGCGCCCGCGAAATCATCTCCGGCCGCGACGCCTCCACGGTGTGCAGATGGACGCCGCCGGTCAGCGAAGAGAGCAGCGCGGCGTGCGTGGCTTTCACTCGCTTCAGAAAGTCCTGGAGGTCCGCGCGCGATTCGATCGCGAGCGACCCGCGCAACTCGCCATAGAGCGGGTGTTCGACGATCACATCGAGCACTTTGACGCCGTGATCGACGAGAATCTGCAGTTCCTCCTCCGTTCGTTCCGGCGAATGCCGGCAGGCCAGAACGGCACGGTGGGTATCGCTCGCGGAATCCGGCAGGCGATAGCCGCGCGGGGTGGCGACAATCTCCTCGCCGGCCGCGCGCAATATCGCGATGTCCTGAACGAGGCACTGGCGGCTGACGCGCAAACGCTTTGCCAACTCCGCGCCGGACACCGGTCCCTGGCGAGAGCGTATGGACTCGATGATCCGGTTGCGGCGCTTTTCGGAGCGCGCGTGTTCGCTGGCCGGCCTTTGGGCCTTTGGCGTAGCCGAATTCATTCGACTATTTTACATGTGTCTTGTCACATAGCTAGTCTAAAAACGGTCCAGGAGGCGGGACGGCTAGAAGCCGCAAGCACGTCGACGAGTCGCTCGAATGTTAACTGGCATGGAGCAATCCGCGATTTCGATCAAAGCGGCTCTGATCGGACGTGCATACTGGGAGCGGACGGAACGAGAGGGTGTCCATGGCAATTTCCGCGCAGCGGCGAAGCGAGCGCGTGTTAATCGACATGCCGATCGTGGTGCGCGGCGAATCCGGCGCTCGTCCGTTCCAGGAAGAAACTTTCACCGTCACGATCAGCGCGCATGGGGCCCTGCTGATGCTGGAGGCCGACGTGACTCTCGGGCAAAAGTTGACAGTGATGAATCCGAAGACCACGGATCAGCAAGAGGCGCGCGTCGCCTATAAGGGCGCGATCCACGCCGGATTGGCGCAAGTCGCCGTGGAATTCGCGAAACCTTCCCCGGAATTCTGGCAGATGGATTCGCCACCCGCGAATTGGACCGCCGAAAAACGTGCAAATTAGCCGCGATTGAACCCGGCCGCGCCCAGGAGCTGGGCGTCGCGATTTAGGGCTGCAATTCCGCCAGCCACGCCTCTAGAACCTTCATCTGGCCGGGAGCTACGTCCAAAAACAGAATGCCCGCTCCCATTCCTTGCTGCAGGTAGATGATTTTTGCGTCCGCCGAAAAGGTCCCCTGATCGCGGGAAATCGTCAAGCGCAGGCGCGTGCCGATTGGCAGCGGGTTCAGGATGTCCAAAAAGCAGCCTTTGCGGCTGATTTCGGAGATCCGACCGGAGATGCGCACTCCGCTGCGCGGCTCAATAATCTCAGCCGCGGCGGTAAGGCTGAACCTCGGAACGGATCGTCTTTCGCGAAACGGCGGTGTGGAACTTACCGGGGCCTCGGCCATGGCTCGTAGCCCCCTTTTGGATACAGGATTGCATAGCGCCAAGAGGCTCGCTGAAAAATCCCGCCGGGATGACGCGTAAAGGGAACTTCCGAAATAAACCAGCGCTGCCCCGGCCGCTTCCGGCAGGCAACTCCCGCTAAACCAGTTGATTCCAAGGCGGGAAAGTCGTACCTTGCTCGTGCAGAAGTGGACTCGCACCGCTGTGTTCCATCGTGAAACTAAATCTGGGGCCGTGAATGCGCGCTGGTGAACAGCTGCGAGAACTGCGCAATCGTCTAGGTATTACCACTCGCGAGGTCGAGGAACTGACTCGCGCCATCGCCGAGGATCGGCACAATGAAGAGTTCTATATTTCAAACGCTTGGCTCACGCAGCTCGAAAACAGAAGCTCCATCCCGAGCATTTTCAAGCTTTACAGCCTGAGCGTGATCTATCGAGCGCGGTTTGCGGACCTGTTGAGGGTCTTCGACATCGATTTGAACGATACGCCGCGGTACCAACTGGCGTCGCCGCTGGGAAACACCCATCTCGTAACTTTTGAGGAACCGGAACCCGAGCAGTCGGTCACGCTGCCCGTCAAATTCGACCCGGGCTTCAATCTCGAAGCGACGGTCCTGATTTCGAGGATGGTGGAGGTGTGGGGCGAAGTGCCAGTTGCGCTGCTACAAAGATTGGACATGCGGCACTGCCAATTCGGATACATCGGAACAGACGATTACACGATGTATCCGCTCTTGCGGCCGGGTTCGTTTGTACAAATCGAGAATTACCCGAACCGATTGCAAAGCTCGCAGTGGCGCACCGAGTTCGACCGGCCAATCTACTTCATCGAATTGCGCGACGCGTACGTTTGCTCGTGGTGCGAAATGCGCGGCTCGCAACTTACGCTCATACCCCACCCGCTTTCCGGATGCATGATCCGCCAGTTCGCGTACCCGTCCGAGGCTGAGGTCATCGGGCAGGTGACCGGCGTGGCTATGCGGCTGGTGCCTGCCGAATCGAGTGTCGGGGTTGCGCCCAAATTGCCAAAGCGGGCGTGAGGTTGGCAGCGAGAAATTGGCCGGCAAGCTGGTCCTTCTCGACTGCCGCGGTTAGGCCGCGTCTCTGCCGATGCTTGCCCGAACGGAAGCACAGCAATCCCCCGGTCGCATATATCCCCTTTCCGCTGAACGAGCTGGCGTATTTCTTCCGGTACCGGTCCGGAACGCCATCCATGACGAATTGGAACCGATTCGGAACTTACGGGTGGAGTTGAAACGGGGTATGGGGTACTAAATAAGGAACCGGGGGAGTCCAGCAAGCCTATGGCTGAAGCGTTGCCTTCGCAAGAAGTAGAAAATCTGGGGCCCGACGCGCTGCGCGACCGCTTGCGCAGCCTCGACCGTCGCCAATGGTGGCTGTGGTCGTCCACTGTGCTCGTGCTCATCCTGCTGACGATCGCGGTCGCTTCGTTTGCCTTCCCGAGGCTTCTGGCGCAAGAGCAAGGCACGTATTCGCTTTACCTGAACCAGTCGGTACGCGCTTTGGTGGGCATGGTGCTGCTTTTCAGCGTGTACCTGGTGTATCAGCAGACGATGATCATGCGCATGCGCAACCAGATGGCCAGCCAGATCGAGGCGCTCAGCAAGGTAGAAAACCTGACCAATGAGGTTTACAAGCTGGCCGCTCTCGACCAATTAACGGGTTTGTACAACCGGCGCTCGGGCGAACAGCGACTGTCGGAGGAAATCAGCCGTGCATTGCGGCATTCCCGGCCGCTGACGGCGCTCCTGATCGATATCGACGGGCTGAAGCAAATCAACGACGAACTCGGACATATGGCCGGCGACCTGATGCTGAAGAATTTTTCCGAGCGACTGCAACGGGCCATACGCGGCTCGGACCTTGCGGTGCGGCTCGGCGGCGATGAATTCCTGGTGCTGCTGCCAGAATGCCGCGCGGACGAAGTGCACCACGTCCTCTCGCGTCTCCAGGGCGTCGAGTTCGAGTACGATGGGAACAGAATTGGCTGTCGGTTTTCGCGTGGCTGGACCGACTACAAACCGGGCGAGACCTCCGATGAATTTATCAGGCGGGCCGATGAAGCGCTCTATGCCGACAAGCGGGCCGGCAAGAAACGGCGCGAGCTCTCGGCTAGCTCCGTGCCGCAACCGATCAGCTGATTCCCTCCGCTTGCCGTTTCTTTTAACTCCCATCGACGATCCGGACACGTCGCCGGAAACAGGGCTTAATCGTTTAGGAAACAAGCCGCCCAAATTCTGCTTGCGCACCTACAAGGTAACTCGTACGATACCGGCTGTTTTCCCAAGAGATACCCATGCCCAAAGAAAAGCCAAAGGTAAATATTGGAGAAGTGATCCGTTCGTATCGCAGCGAGCGCGGCCTTTCGCAAGGAGACATCGAGCGGCGCACGGGACTCCTGCGCTGCTATCTCTCGCGAGTGGAGAACGGTCACACCGTTCCGTCGCTCGAGACGCTGGCAAAAATCGCGGAGGCCATGGAAATCAGCCTGGCGGATTTTTTCCCCGGCACCGATACTCCGCAGGATCGCGAGACGCGCAAAATCCTCGGTGAACTTTCCGAGGAAGAGATTCGCTTCCTGGCGGAAATCAAGCGGTATTCCACCACGCTTTCGGACGACGATAAGCGGCTGGTGCTGGCCATGATCCGCAAAATGGCTACCGTGGTTCCGCAGGCGCGCCAGGGCAAGCCGCAAAGCGCCAGTCAGCGGGCGGGCTACTGAGCGCATCGCGTTAGCTCAATAGCCGCGCCGGTGATGGAACCTGCCGGTAAGGGAAGCCGTCCGGCTGGTCCCGATCGGGCGGATTCGCTAGAATAAAACCTGCATGCAACGCAAACGTCACAAGACCGTAGGCGTAAAAGTCGGCAAAGTGTTGGTCGGCGGCGGCGCCCCCGTGGCGGTGCAGTCGATGACCAACACCGATACCGCCGACGCGGCCGCTACCGCGCGCCAGTGTATCGAACTGGCGCAGGCGGGCTCGGAAATGGTGCGCGTGACCGTGAACGTTCCCGAAGCCGCCGCGGCCGTGCCGGAAATAAAACAGCGCATGCTCGACGCCGGCTGCGATGCGCCTCTGATCGGCGACTTTCATTACAACGGGCACGTGCTGCTGACCAAGCATCCCGAATGCGCCCGCGCGCTGGACAAATACCGCATCAATCCCGGCAACGTCGGTCACGGCAAGCGGCGCGACGAGCAGTTCGCAACCATCTGCAACGTGGCGCGCGACAACGCCAAGCCCGTGCGGATCGGCGTCAACGGCGGCTCGCTCAACCAAGAGCTGGTGATGCGCAAAATGCAGGAGAATACCGACCGCGAGCTGGGCAAAACCTCCGAGGAGATTCTGAACGAGTGCATGGTGCTCTCGGCGATTGAATCCACGGCGCTCGCGCTCGAATGCGGGCTGCGCAAGGACCAGATCATCATTTCCTGCAAGGTTTCGCGGCCCTCCGACCTGCTCGATATCTATCGCGACCTGGCCGGCAAAACGGATCAGCCGTTGCACCTGGGTTTGACGGAAGCTGGAATGGGCGCCAAGGGCCTGATCTGGTCGGCCACCTCCATGGGCATCCTGCTCAGCGAAGGCATCGGCGATACGATTCGCGTGTCGCTCACGCCACGACCCGGCGGAGACCGCCGCGAAGAAGTCTATGCCGCGTGCGAATTGCTGCAGGCGCTGGGCCTGCGCTCGTTCGCGCCCAGCGTGACGGCCTGCCCGGGCTGCGGGCGCACCACCAGCACGACCTTCCAGGAATTGGCCGAAAACATCCAGAGTTACA